>CAZXVZ010000001.1:0-54785 GCA_964644085.1 uncultured Syntrophus sp.
GGTGACGCATATGCAGGGGCCTTAACAACAACCTTCCTTATTAGGGGTGTTAATTTTACGCCCACCGATGTTGGGACAATCAATAAAGGCCTGGGGCTGGTCGCAACGATTGTGGGGGCTCTCTTTGGCGGCTCGATTATGGTGAAACTCGGCCTTTTCAGAGCACTTATGATTTTCGGTCTTTTTCAGATGATATCAAATTTATCTTTCATGGTACTGGCCTGGGTCGGGAAGAGCTATCCTGCTATGATCACGGCAGTTGCCTTTGAAAATGTTTCAGGAGGTATGGGGACGGCTGCTTTCATGGCCCTTCTGATGGCTCTTTGCGATAAACGCTACAGCGCGACACAGTTTGCCCTTCTGTCATCACTTTCCGCGCTTGGCCGGGTTGTCATCTCGCCTACATCAGGCTATCTTGTTGCTGCTGTTGGCTGGCCGGTTTTCTTTTTCATCACCTTCCTCGTTGCCTTACCGGGATTGGCGCTTCTCTGGTGGCTGCGCGGTGATATCAATGCCATAAAAGAAAATTGATCTATTGACATGCGTGGAAAGATTATTTTACTGCCCATGAAAGAAAAAAAGGGTATAATAAAATTGATATGATTATTCGATGCAATTTTGTTATTAATAATGAATGCCGATACAGATAAGAGATATGGACAACGGATCGGAAAACAAGGCGGATAGAGGTAAAATTATTGTAGTCGAAGATGAACAGAGCATACTGAATATGCTCTGTGAACTTTTAACCGCCAACGACTACGCCGTGGAAGGTTATGCAGACAGCAAGAAAGCCCTTGCCTCACTTAAAAACGGTGGATATCAGGTATTAATTACCGATTTAATGATGCCGAAAGTCGATGGCCTCCAGCTTATTAATTTCATACAAAAAGAATTTCTGGATACGCTCGGTATAGTCATGACGGGTTACGGGAGCATGGACAGCGCTATCAGCGCTATGAGGAGCGGGGCTTTTGACTATATTCTTAAACCATTCAAACTGGAAGAAGTCCTTGCGACAGTTGATTCTGCGATGTACTATTACAATCTGTTAAAGAGCGATAATATCCCTAAAGGTCTTACTCTCAAAGCAAATTTGCTCCGCCGGTACGCAGAGAATAAAATTATTCGGGAAAATACTATCTTACGAAGTTGCCTGAAAGACAAATACAAATTTGAAAATATTATCGGCATCAGTTTTGCGATGCAAAAAGTTTTTGAGATGATTGAAAAGGTGGCTGATACAAATGCCACAGTATTGGTCACCGGCGAAAGCGGTGTAGGCAAGGAACTTGTTGCCAGAGCCATTCACTATAATTCTTCGAAGAGAGACAATCCTTTTGTGGTCGTCAATTGCGGCGCAATACCGGAGACCCTCCTTGAGAGCGAACTTTTTGGCTTTGAGAAAGGTGCTTTTACAGGAGCTATCAATACGAGATTCGGCAAATTCGAGCTTGCCGATGGAGGCACGGTTTTCCTTGATGAGATAGGCGATTTAAGCCTTAATCTGCAAGTAAAGTTACTCAGGGTTCTGCAGGAAAAGACCTTCGAGAGGATAGGGGGAGCGAAAACAATAAAGGTGGATGTGCGAATCATCGCGGCCACCAACAGAATCCTGGATGATCTGGTGCGACAGGAAAAATTCAGGGAAGATCTTTATTACAGACTTAATGTAGTGCCCGTTCAGATACCGCCGCTTCGAGAAAGAAGACAGGATATCCCGCTTCTCCTCAATTATTTTCTCGAACGCTCAAATAAGATGAACCAGGCTGCCATAGAAGGATTCACCGAGGAAGCCATGAGGGCGCTTATGGATTATGAATACCGCGGCAACGTTAGGGAACTCCAGAATATTGTTGAGAGAGTGGTGGTATTGAAAAAGAACGGCTATATCGATATTGAAGATCTTCCGGAAAAACTCTATAGTGGAGAACGAACACATGGCGACGAAAAAGAAGCCGGGCAACTTGACAATGGAAAGAGCTATGATACTCTCGTGTCTGAGTTTGAGAGAGGTCTTATTAGAAAAGCGCTTGGTCAAACTCAAGGTGTGAAAAGCAAGGCGGCAAAGATTCTTAATATCAACAGGACTACTTTAATCGAGAAAATGAAACGGCTGGGCCTGGAATAAATCTGTCTGTCAAAAAAGTGACGAATACAACGAAATTATAACACCACCCATTAAAATTTAAAAAACCCTTAGTAATAAATAAAAAATCAATAAAAACCCCAAAGGGACCCGCCAAAAGATTTGAAACCCGGTGTATTGTTCGGTTATCAGAGATGTACCTTCCACAAGTAATAAACCAGGATTTGTCATTAAAACAAGGGCCATGCCGGATTTCTTTTACAAGCACGCTCCCTCAAGCCCCCGCCGCTTCAATCGGCGGGACTCACGTCGCCCCCTCCATGAACAAAGTCCATAAAGGCACGCCCTCTCGCCCGCTGCGCGGTCTATTAAATATTCCCGCTCGACGTCGGAACTTCTACTTACGCAAAAGGCCAAGCTTCCTTGTCTCTTGAGGGTTTCTTTCAGAAAACCCAACGTACCACTTAATGACAAACTCGGGATACGTAGACATTTTCATGTCAACATTTTGACGTAATCGCCTGTCATAATTTGTTAGGTTATTTTTAACTTGCTAATATTATTTAATTTATTTTATTTGGCATATTTATTGCTTTCTCCACTAAGCAATGAAAAGACAAGGGAAGATTAAGGAATTTACCGATAAGCTGCCCCATAATGAAAGACTTGACAGTGTATTTCCTGTGGGTGCCCTATGATGACTGTTGAAGGAAGAAAGACGATTACAATTACGAGCGGAAGAGCAGGAGTAGGTAAGTCATCAATTGTTTCCAATATGGCCTATATCCTGGGGAATATGAACAAGGCCACGTTCATTCTTGATGCTAATCTTGCTTTGGGAAATAACAAAAAAATATCCGGCATAGCCTCGAAATCCAGTGTAAAGGATTTTTTTGAAGGGACCAAAAAATTAGATGAAGTCATTGAGAAAGGCCCTTGTGGTATAAAGATTATTCCTGTTGCGTCCAACATCAGTGAATTTTCCAGACTATCTGAAAATGAAAAAAATATGTTCTTTTCTTTTATACAGGAACTCCCTGAGTACGATTATTTGATTGTTGATACTTCCGCCGATATTTCAACCAATGTCGTCTATTTCAATGTGATGAGTCAGGGTATTTTTATAGTCCTTACCCCTGAACCGTCAAGTGTCAGCGATTCATACGAGGTCATAGAAGCCTTACATAAGAAGACAGGCAGAAAAGACTTTAATATCATTATAAATATGGTGAAGGATGAAAAGGAAGCCCTGGAAATATTCAAAAAAATTGTGAGTGTGACGGACAAACTGTTCGATGTCTACCTCGATTATTTCGGCTATATCCCACTTGATAAGAATATTATTGAAGCGACGAGAAAAAAGGAATTATGGGTGGAACATTTCCCTGATATTTTTGCCACAAAGGCGCTCGTCCAAATCTGTAAAAGGTTGGTGTCATAATGTGGAAAAGAGCATACGCGAAAACATATGTGGATGAAAGAGAAAAAATCATTGACGAATTCGTGCCCATCGTCAAGAATCTTGCCTACAAGGTATCAAAGCGCTATGATGACGGCGATATCATCGAAGACCTCATCTCTGCGGGTATTGTAGGTCTTCTTGAAGCAATGGAAAAGTATGATGAGAGCAAGGGCAATAAGCTGAATACGTTCGCGTACCTCAGAATAAGAGGGGCAATGATCGATGAATTACGCTCCAGAGACTGGTTTCCGAGGAGTGCCCGGTCGAAATCAAAAAAAATCAACGAGGTAATCAGAAAGCTGGAAAACAAACTGGGCAGGCTTCCCGGTGAAGAAGAAGTTGCCGACGCTTTGGGAATTGGCCTTGAAGACTATTTCACGATGCTCAAGGACTACGGAAATCTATCCGTGTTAAGCATAGAAGATTTGCACGAGCTTCTGGGAGAAGACAAGGAAAAAGTTATCCGCTATGTCATGAATGAAAGCGATGATCCTGAAAAATGTGCGGAGATGTTCGAGTTGGAAGATCTCCTTACTAAAGAATTCGATAGACTTCCGGAAAGACAGAAATTTGTCCTCAGCCTCTATTACCATGAAGACATAAATATGAAAGAGATTGCCAGAGTACTGGGCATTACTGAGGCAAGGATTTGCCAGATCCATTCACAGGCTATTATGAATTTGCGTGTGTCAATGAAGAAATATCTTAAGAATTAAATATAGATCATTAGAGACACCTATCGCAATAATTCGGTAAATGTCTGCCACAAATGATTTGGGGATTTAAATAGACAGATGTCGGATTTTGAAAGTTTTCCTTGTCCGCTTATCGTCACATTTCACAGTAGTTTTCATAATATATGTTTTTTAGTGCACTTTATAATTTGGGATTAAGATTTACCTGCTTTGATCCGATAATAATAATGGATTGAGAATATGCGCGCAGTCATGTTTGGAAAAATAGGCCTTATTGCGGTGTTTTTCCCGAACGATGTGAGAAATTATCAATGGATTTCGAGAATGATTGCGGTACTGAAGCTGATGAGGAAAGAGGGGACTGCTCAGCTGTGATAAACCGGAGGCATATATCTGCAAAAGAGATTGACCAGGAGATAATCGCCTCAGTTTTAGTGAGTTTTTTTACGGCTATGGTCTTTTGTTTTAATTATGGAAAGCTTCGGATTGGGGTTTATCTCTGTTGATGAAATGAAGGGGCAACAAGGAAAAAAATGATTAAGGTTCTCGTTGTGGATGACTCTCTTGTTATGCGAAAAGCAATATCACGCATGCTGTCGAAGGACCGTGATATCCAGATTGTGGGAACCGCCATGAATGGCCGGGACGCCATTGAGAAAGTGGAGACTCTAAAGCCGGATGTAATAACAATGGACATTGAAATGCCCGTCATGGATGGCCTTGAAGCGCTCCGTCATATTATGTCTCGAAACCCTATCCCTGTTATTATGCTGAGTGCCTTGACGAAGGAAGGCGCTGATGTGACCATGGAAGCGCTTGACCTCGGCGCTTGCGACTATGTAACAAAAGATTTTGCCAACATGGCAAACTCCTTAGCCGCGAAAGAAGCGGAGATTCTCGCCAAGATAAAAAATATTGCTAAAAATAAAGTTAAATTCTTATTAAGAAAACTGGACGTTACCAAAAAACCGATCGTCCTGGATCCTGATCAGAAAATTAAACATGAAGTTTTATCCATTGGAGCATCCACCGGCGGCCCGCCTGCTCTTCAGCATATTCTTTCAAAGCTCCCGAAAGATTTCCCGATTCCCGTCATTATAGCGCAACACATGCCGAAGCTTTTTACACAGTCTTTTTCGCAGAGACTCGACGCTGTTTCTCAGCTTCATGTAAAAGAGGCAGAGGAAAATGAACAACTTGTCCCCGGTGTTGCCCTCGTCGTGCCGGGAAATACGCATGCCGCGCTCAGAAGAAAAGGAAAGGAAGTCATCGTTGAGTTTGTGAATGGGGCACAGTATATTTACAGGCCTTCAGTTGATCTTCTTATGTCATCTACCGCCGAGGCCTATCAAGAACAATCAATCGGTGTTGTCCTGACGGGGATGGGTAATGACGGATTGGTAGGCATGAAAGAGATGAGATCGAAAAATGGATACATTATCGCTCAGGACGAGGAGACGTGTGTGGTTTATGGCATGCCGAAGGCAGTCATTGCAGCCAAACTCGCTGACGCCATTCTCCCTATAGACAAGATATCCGAGGAAATAATGAGGGTGCTATGAAAAAAACTAAGAGTCAAAAAACGGCACATAAGAGAGTGACTAAAAAAGCATTAGCGCATAGTATTGGCCTCTTGAGAGATGGGGATAATTTCGAAAAAGAAAAAGCCATAGATGCCCTGATAGCGTCTCCGGGTAAGGAAGTCGTGGAAGCGATTATTCCTCTTTTGCAGGAGAAGAATACGAGCACAAGAATGGCAGTTCTTGATGTTTTAAAAAAAATCGGAGGCAGCCATGTTGATGGTATTATTACAATGCTCTACGATGAAAATGAAGATATAAGAGTCTATGGCTGCGAGGTTCTCAGTTTTTTAAAAGACCCGCGGGCCATCCCCAGCCTCATTGATAAATTGGGTAATGACGCCGAAAACGTGAGAAACGCTGCGTGCATGGCACTTGGAGATTTTGATGACAAAGAAGCTATAGAGGCTCTCTTAAATGCCCTGCAGGATGACGAATGGGTTGCTTTCTCAGCGATATACAGTATCGGACCGAAAAAACTCAAAAGTGCCGCACCACGGCTTATGGAGTTTTTCAAAACAGGCAGCGAAGAACTGTCAATCGCCGCGTGCGAAGCGCTGATTGAATATAAGGATAATGATATTCTTGATGAGATTTTTGAAATACTGAAGAGATGGGACAGGCCGAAGAGAAACGTCTATTTGAAAACCATTCTTGAGAAAGGCAATGAAGAGCTTTTTCGAAAACTCAAGGAAAAAATTGGGGATGAATTATATGAGCACCTTTTAAGCAGTGTCCGGAACGAGAAACAGCATTCTCTTGAAATAATGCGAATGCTCACGAATTTCAAACACAGGGAGACCTGCGAGGCAATCCTCGACGTGCTCAAAGAAATGGATGCTGATAGCGAAGATTATGAAGCAATATTAATACTTTTTGCCTCCGTCAGTGATATGTGGGGTCATTATATCGAAGAATATATGAAAAAGGACGAGAAATACCTGATACCGATTATCAGGGCTTGCAAGATAGCCGGTGTTAAACTTGAAGAACCGGTACTCCTGGATGTGTATCTTTCCTCTTCTATCGATGTTAAAAGGGAGATTATCACCGGTATCCCCGGTATTATCCGTGAAAATGGAAGCTCAATCGTGCGGGAAGCCATCAAAGACACTGACGGTCATATAAAGGGATATGCCGTGGATGTAGTTGGGGCCCTTTCGCTCCATGAATTAAAAGATGACATAATATCTATTACACAAAATGATTTCCCCGACGTAAGAACAAAAGCAATCAAAACGCTTTTCTCTCTCGATAAAGGCGGGGCAATGAAACTTATAAAGACTTTTGTATATGACGGTTCTGCGGAAGACAAGAAAATATATCTCTCGGCAACGCACCTTATCGACGGAGAAGATAATTATCCCTTTATTGAAAAACTGATCTTTGACAGGGATGAAAACGTGAGAAGAAGTACGACAAGAGTAATCGGCAATTTTGTCCAAAATCAGCGTTATGTTGATTTGCTCCAAAAAATTCTCAAAGATGACAATATATCCCATGAGGTATTAAAGGTCATTAGAGACAAAAAAATGAGTATGTTTACAGACAGGTTGATAGAAATATTTGTCGACAAGAAGAAGGAGGCGTGGACACGATATTACGCGCTCACGGCGCTCGGTGCTTTTGAAGACAATTCATTGTTTGATATTTTCGTGAACGGTCTTAAAGACCACAATGGTCTGATTGTCATAGGATGCATGAGGGCACTGGCGGATTTAAATGATAAAAGGGCTATACGTTATATAAAATCTTTTACGGAGAATTCCAACGAAGATGTCAGGTCAACGGCAGAGTCGGTGCTGGAAAAACTTGAGGGCATATAGAGAAACGCTATGATGACAAAAGACGAATTTGTCATGTTACGGGATTTCATCTACGAGAAGTCGGGAATATTTTTTCCTGAAAACAAAACCTATCTTTTAGAGAGCAGACTGACGAACAGGCTTGGTGAACTCGGATTAAGTTCTTTTGAAGACTATTATTACAGACTCAAGTACAGCAATGATAAGGCGATGAATGAAATTCCCAACCTTTTCGATGTTGTTACCACGAACGAAACAAGTTTTTTCAGAAACCCTCCACAATTGGATGCGTTCAAAATTATTATGCAGAAGAATTATTTAAACGGTACCAAATCTGCCGCCGCACCTCTGAAAATATGGAGTACCGCCTGCTCAACAGGGGAGGAACCGTACACGCTTGCCATTATGATGGAAGAGCTTATTCAGACAACAAAACAGAACATACCTTATTTCATTTACGCGACCGACATCAGTCAAAAAGTCCTTGAATCGGCGAAACGTGCGGTATTCAGTCAATACAGCATGCGCAACACTGATGAGTCGCTTAAGAATAAATATTTCATTGAAGAAAATCACATGTTTAAATTAAAGGAGAATGTGAAGAGAAACGTTAAGATAGATTTTATGAATCTGATTGATGAAAACTCGTATCGAGCATATCGACAGATGGACATTATTTTTTGCAGAAATGTTCTTATCTATTTTGATGAAAAGATGAAGAAAAAGGTCATCGAGAATCTGTATGAGTGTTTGAAGCCAAGAGGATTTCTGACAATCGGCCATGCGGAGTCACTTCACAATATTTCAAGAGCTTTCAAACCCCTCGTATTTCCGGGGACTATTGCCTATCAGAAAGGATAATCTATGAAAACAGTACTTATCGTAGACGATTCATCAACTATAAGAAAACTGCTGGGTTATATCTTAAAAAAGAAAAACTTTGTCATTGCAGAAGCGGAAGATGGCATCGATGCTATGGAAAAATTGGGCCACGTGCAGGTTGATCTCGTGATCGTGGATCTTAATATGCCTAATATGGATGGGATTGAGTTCGTTAAAAATCTGAGAGATAATTACTATTACATGGACACTCCTGTTATTATGCTGACGACAACGAAAGATGATAAGCTCAAAAAAGATGCTTTTGATGCCGGAGTCAATATGTTTCTCAACAAACCTATCCAGCCGAATTTTTTACTTTATAAGGTTGAGAGCCTTTTAAGCGAGGAGGAAGACCATGGATGAAGCATTACAAAGAGATGAAATGCAGGAAATCATTGATGAATTTATCGCTGAATCCAGTGAGTTAATGGATAATGTAATTCGGGATGTTATTACGATAGAACAAAACCCGGATGAAGAGATGATTAACAGCATATTCCGTGCCGTCCATACCATAAAAGGGACGTCGAGCTTCTTGGGGTTTAATCTGCTCTCCAACCTGGCTCATAAAGCTGAGGATGTTCTCGGGTTGGTACGGAAAGGAGAGTTAAAAACAGATCAGGAATCGGCCGATGTACTTCTCGAGACTTTTGATTTAATAAAGATGATCATTAACGATATTCGATCGGACGGCACAGAGAAGCATGATATTTCTGCAGTCCTGGAAAAATTGAAGTTCCTTATGGAGGATAACAAAAATAAGGAGAAGAAATCCCCAGGGGAGCCGAAAAAATTAGGCGAGATTCTTCTTGAAGAAAATATTTTGACTAAAAGCGAACTTGATGATGTTTTGCAAAAACAAAAAAAAGAAAAAGATAAAAAAATAGGCGAAATCATTGTTGAGGAAAAGCTCGCCACTGAAGGGCAGATGAAAAAAATACTCTCCCAGCAGAAGTCGGTCAGTAAGGAAGAACAAAGCGTCCGCATTGATGTTAAAAAACTTGATGAACTGATGAACCTTGTCGGTGAACTTGTCCTTGGGAAGAACAGGTTAATTCTCGTAAACAGCCTGGCAAAGAGAGAGGAGACCAACGAAGCCGTATTTGATAATCTTACCGATGTGACGAGCTATATTGAAACCATCACAAACGAACTCCAGCTTTCCGTAATGCGGGCCCGCCTTGTTCCTGTCGGCAAAGTATTTAATAAGATACCCAGAATGGTCAGGGACCTCTGCGCTGAATTCAAAAAAGATATTGAACTGAAAGTTGAAGGCGAAGAAACCGAGCTGGACAGGTCATTAATAGAAGCGCTGGTGGACCCTATCGTCCATATTATCAGAAATTCCATTGATCATGGTATCGAACTACCGGATGAGCGGGAAAAGAAAGGAAAGGAAAGAAAGGGTATTCTTTCGATTCAGGCATATAATGAAGGGAACCACGTTATCATAGAAGTTTTCGACGACGGAAAAGGAATCAACCTGCAGGCTGTGAAAGATAAGGTGATGGAAAAAGGACTCATGACCGAGGCTGAACTGACAGGACTTTCACCAAAGGAAGCAATGAACCTCATTTTTATCCCCGGACTCAGCACTGTGCAGAAGGTGAGCAGCGTCTCCGGCAGGGGCGTGGGAATGGATGTGGTGAAAACAAACATAGAAAAAATGAACGGTCAGGTCTACATCGATTCGGAAGAAGGCCGGTGGACAAAGCTTACCATTAAACTTCCGCTCACACTTGCTATTATGAGGGCATTGATTGTCAGGGTTGAAGATGAACTTTTCGCGATCCCTCTGAATACCGTTACCGAACTGGTAAAACTGGCAGAAGGGACCATTAAGACGGTTGATAAGAATGAAGTCATGATACTGAGAAACGCAGTTATCCCCCTCGTAGACTTGTTAAGGACTTTTTCCATACAGAAAGAAGAAAGAAAAGACGGTTATGTCATCATCTGCAATATAGGAGAAAAAACGGTCGGAATCAAAGTGCATTCCGTCGTGGGCCAGGAGGAAGTGGTGATTAAACCGCTTGGAGAATTTTTAAAGAATATCAAAGGTATCAGCGGTGCGACAATAAGAGGTGACGGAAAAGTAATCCTCATCCTTGATATTCCTTCCGTAATTATCCATTACAGCAATCAAAAGAAGGCATACGCGCATCTGCACAATGTTGTTGGCACACCGGCAACTGCCTTGAACTGAAAAACAGCTCACGGTTGAAAATGAATTTGTCACATTTAAGATATCGGAAAGAATTATGAAAGCGTGATTAATCAACTTCGCCGTTGATTAAGAAATAAATAGATAAAATAATTTAAGTATAACAAGGATTTTCCGATTAAATAGAATAGGGAGGAAGATCTTATGAATGAAGCAAAAATCCTGCAACTTGTAACCTTTAAACTTGGCAGTGAAGAATTCGGGGTAGATATTTTGAAAGTGCAGGAAATCATTAAGATGATGAACATTACAAAGATACCCAATGCCCCTGTATTTATTGAAGGAGTGATCAATCTGAGGGGTAAAATTATTCCTATAATTGACCTCAGAAAAAGGCTGGGATTTAAGGATCAGGACTACGATAAATCAACGAGAATCATTGTTGTTGAACTTGACGGGCTGGTTCTCGGATTTATTGTCGATTCTGTTTCAGAAGTGTTGAGAATACCGGAAAATACGATAGAACCGCCACCGTCAATGGTCGCAGGGATAGAATCTGAGTATATAGAAGGAGTAGGCAAGCTTGATGACAGGCTCCTCATATTGCTTGAACTGAAGAAGATTTTTACATCACCTGAAAAAAAAGATATAGAAAATATCGATGTTGGTTAGAATATAAATGATTTTGATGAGCAACATACAATAATCTCTTTCTGAGCCCTGGTATTGTGAGCGGTATTTTCTGATCTCCTGATTAAAAAATAAGCGAAAAAGAGGAGAAAAAAAACGAATAACGGAAACCACTATTATTCGCTGTGATGATAATGAAATGCTAAAGTTTTGCGAAAAAAAAACGATAATATATGTAAGCAGAAAAGGCAGGTCTTAAATGGTGGACGACAAAAACATTAATTTCCTTGATAACCTGGCAGGACTTGCGGAGAAAAAGATGCAAAAAAAGAGGGCCGGCAAAGAAAGCAGCAACAATGCCGTTGTGAAGGTCGCGCTCTTTGCGAAAAAACAGGAAATTAATGCGCTGAAAGAAAGGGTTAGAGCAGAACCTTTCATTCGCATGGAAAAAGTGAATGAGATAAGAACATTAATAAAGAATGAAGCATTCACGATTAACAGTAAGCTTGTCGTGAGAAGCATTTTAAAAAATCACCTCCTTGATGAGTTGTTATGATGAATAATCATGCGCTTTTAGAGATAACACGTAAAGAAAAGGAAGCCCTCAATGAATACTTGAAAGTTCTTCATAGAGAAAGGGATTCAATTGTCTCTTTTTCACTCGAGGGGGTTATCCGGGGGAACAGCGAAAAAGAAGATATAATAAAAATAATAGAGCATTTAGAGAAAGAGAAACATAGGCTTACTCAATCTGTTAACAAGGAAAATGCGGTGTTTCAAAGCGAAACATGGAAGCTGTTAAGGGCAGAGATGGCACAGATAGTAAGAGAAATTAAGACAGTGGTCAAGAACAACATAAAATTGCTGGTGTTCTCGGTGGATTTCACGAAATCATCTATGGAGCATGTCCTTATTTTTGTCAATAACTTCAAGTTTGACAAAAACGAAGAAAAAAGACCGGTTTTTCACTCAAAGGTGATTTGAAATGAATACAAAGACAATGCCGCAAACCCGCCGAAAACACCCCGCAAACATGATGAACAACTATTTGGAGATATCTGGAAATCTTAAGTATCCGGTTTTCTGTCCGATAATAGTATAGGAGTTATTTATGACAATTACGGATTATCAGATAAACAGCATTATAAAGACGTACATGAAGAACATGAAAATCAGGGCAACGTGCAGGGACAAATTTGATGAGCTGATGATAAAAGATGAGATGAACATTTCAAGAGAAGCCGTAAAAAAAGTGATATATAACCGAATAGGAGAGCGGGTAACAGAAAAACTGAAAAAGAATGAACGATAATAGCGAAGATTTCAAAATACTTGTTGTGGATGATAGCAGGGAATTACGAGAGATTCTTGAAGAATATCTCGGAAGTGAGGGTGATAACGTGGAGGGGGCCGGTAATGGGAAAGAGGCCCTCGAAAAACACAGAAAGAATTATTACGATCTCATCATCACTGATTTGAATATGCCGGAACTACCGGGTATGGAATTGATTAAAACGATTCGGAAAGAAAATGATATTACCGAATTCGTGATTATTACCGGCTACGCTTCAATAGACAGCGCTGTTGAAGCAATAAAGGCCGGCGCTTTTGACTACATTGTAAAGCCATTCAGAATGGAAGAACTGAAGGTTGTTGTAAAAAATGTCCGTGAAAAGGTAAGACTCAAGAAACTGAATGCACAGCTTTACGATGCTCTGAAAAACTTTAATGACGAAATAGATAAGTATCGTCATCAAAGCGGGGACTGCGTCGTCGACAATGAACCAAAAGAAGTAATCTTTCAATCCATCAGTAGCGCGGAAAAGATTGTCAAAGAGATAAAAAACTTTGAAAAAGTCAGAAAAAGCAGATTCTCCTGCTGATTAACCGTAGGGTTGTTAAAAACGAATAGGGAAAATGCGACATGATCAGTGGTTCCCAGGTGCTTATCGTTGATGACAGTCCCGAGATTATTGAAATACTCTCGGATTTCTTTACCCTTAATAATTGTGATATTTATAAGGCGTTGACAGGCAAGGAAGCCCTTAAAATCCTCGATAAGAAAGATGTTGAAGTCGTTATTCTTGACGTAAAATTGCCTGATATAAACGGAATATCGCTTCTCAGCATGATCAAAGAGAGCAAACCTGCAACTGCTGTTATTATGGCCACGGGTCATTACGAACTCAATTTTGTCGTTGAGGCGATGAAAAGGGGGGCTTCTGATTTCTTGTTCAAACCTTTTGAGTTTGAAAAACTTATGCTTGTCATGATGAGAGTCTTGAGAGAAAGGAAACTATTAATTGAGAAAGAGTATATGCTTCATAACCTTGAAGATAAGAGAAAAATAGAGGTATTAAACAGAGAACTCCATAAAAAGATAAAAGAACTGACAACCATGTACAATATTTCCAATAAATTTAATTCCATCAATATATGCGACGATGTTTATGAAAAGATGATACAGATGGTGGGAGATGTATTGGATGTAAAGTCCTGCGGATATTACATTGCCGACGGCGACGGCAAGCTTGTACTATACACGGGTTTTATGAATAATAATAAGGAACTTGTAAAGGGACAAAAAATTGCCATAGTTGACGAGATGTTAAAGGAATGCGGGACGTCCAGAAGACATGTTTTACAGGGAAACAGAATATACCTGCCTCTCGTCATTAAGGGCGAATCAATCGGATATATCATGGCCGAAACAAACGGAAATGGAAAAAACAATAATCGCCTTGAGAACGAGGCGTTTATTTTAAAACTCATCGCAGAGAAAGCTTCCACGTATATTGAAAACAGAATGCTCTACGAAAGTCTCTTTGAAAATATTCTCCATACATTAAAATCTCTTATCGCTGCCATTAATAAGAGAGATTTGTACACAGAAGGCCATTGCAAGCGTGTTACGGAGATGAGTCTCCTGTTAGGAGAAAGAATGGGGATCACCGAGTACGAAATGGATGTCATACGAGTGGTGGGGCCTGTCCATGATCTTGGGAAAATAGGTATTCCAGATTCAATATTACTGAAACCCTCTGGGCTTACAGATGCCGAATATTCCATGATGAAAAGTCACTCAATTTATGGAGAAGAAATAATGAGCAGGTTCGAAATCCTTTCCAATGAAGCAAAAATTATACGTCATCATCACGAAAGATACGATGGAACCGGATACCCTGATAATTTGCATGGCGAGGAAATACCTGTATGTTCACGCATCATAGCCGTCAGCGATGCCTGTGACGCAATGACCGATAGACCTTACAGAAAAGCAGTCACAAAAGATGAAATCGCGACTGAAATAAGACGTTGCAAGGGAAGCCAGTTTGACCCCCCCATGGCCGATCATATTGCTGATATAATACAAGAGGGCCATTAAGCCAAGAGAATCACCTTTTTCTGAATCATTAATGCCCGGTTGCAAAATCAGGATTGGAAATTTTCCGAAGATAATTTGCAAATAAAGTTTACTGAATATTTCATTTTGCTTTCGGAAGGCATGATATGCTATGTTTTCCCGGCTATTATTTTTTAAGAAGGGAGAGGCCAAAAGGATGAACGAGGCCGATCATCGTCCATGGGGATTTTTTGAAGTATTATCCGACAGCCAGGATCATAAGGTAAAACGTGTTACTGTTGAGCCGGGAAAGCGTCTGAGTCTTCAGAGGCACAGGCAAAGAAGCGAACACTGGTTTATTGTATGCGGAGAATCTGTGGTGACGGTCGGTGACGAGGAAAAAAAAGTCGCGAGCGGTCAGACTGTTGATATACCCCGGGGTGTACTTCACAGAATATTAAATACAGGCACGACGAATCTGGTTTACATAGAGATTCAGCTGGGAAGTTATTTCGGGGAGGACGACATAGAACGCGTAGAAGATGATTACGGGCGGATTTAGGAAAAAAGAAAAAATATAAAAGAGAAAAATAATTGTTGCATATTGTGCAGAATAAGGAGTATAAACTATTCACCAAGCGGTGGCGTTGAAAACCGCCATAATTCAAAATTCTAGAGGAGGGGTAAGTATGACAAAGGCAGAATTAATCGGCAAAATGGCCTCGGGGGCAAAGATTTCAAAAGCAGCCGCCGGGAAATCTCTGGAGGCTTTTCTTGATGGCGTGAAAGCGGCCCTCAAGAAAGATGACAGGGTAACACTCGTAGGTTTTGGTACCTTTTCGGTTTCAAAGAGAAAAGCAAGAAAGGGAAGAAACCCGAGGACCGGCAAAGAAATCAAGATTCCCGCAAGGAAAGTGCCGAAGTTTACCGCAGGAAAAGCCCTCAAGGGAGCACTCTGATTTTTCAGGTATTCATAATTACAAAATGCCTCCCGGACTAAGGGAGGTATTTTTTTATGCGAGTCCCGCCTTTACTTTCGAAAGAATCTTCGAAATGAGGGCGTCAACACTCTTTATGTTGCCGCTGTAAAGGTTGTGTATGAAAAGCGTGCCGTTATCTTTACCCATTGAGATATAAATTTTTACGGTGTTTCCGGTGATGACCGCCTGTATGCCGAGAGGCAGATGACATCCCCCGCCTATTCTGGAGAGAAGCGTTCTCTCGATCGCTATTTCACGAGAGGTGTGTCCGTCGTTTATTGGTTCAAGGAGTTCAAGCGCTTCCTCTTCATTTCTGATTTCAATTCCGATTGCCCCCTGACCACAGGAAGGAATCATAATGTTCAGAGGAATTATCTCGCTGATATGTTCTTCCATGCCCAGCCTTTTTACTCCGGCGCATGCCAGAATAATACCATCCAGGTTATCTATTTGTATTTTTTTCAGACGTGTTTCTATATTTCCGCGTATCGGCACTACCTGCAGGGTTTTGTTCTGATTGAGTATCTGAGCTTTTCTTCTGAGGCTGCTTGTCCCTATCCTGGAGCCATTTTTAACCTCAGCCAGTTTATTGTACTTATGAGAGATGAAGACATCCCTCGGGTCTTCCCTTTCTAAGATTGCTCCGAGGAGGAGGTGCTCTTCAAGTTCAGCGGGAAGATCTTTTACGCTGTGCACGGCCAGATCAATTTTTTTGCTAAGAAGTTTCTCTTCTATCTCTTTTACGAAGAGGCCGTTGCTGCCTATGAGGTGTAGCGGCCTGTTTTGAACGGCATCACCTGTTGTTTTTATGACCTTGATGGTAAATTCAAGCTGCGGATGCGAGGATTGAAGTTTACGCAACGCGATCTGTGTCTGCCTGAGCGCGAGTTTGCTACCCCTGGTCCCAATTACCCATTTCCTCTTCATTATCTTCCTCGAAATGAAAATACCTTTTATAAATATCCATGAGAGAAGTATCGCTATTTTCCTTAATGAGTGTGATGTGTGAATGGACCAGCTTATTAGTAATTGTTTTTGTCAGAGCGTCAAAAGCCCGCGCGATATTACTATCAACATTGTTCAGTTTTTTCAGTGTCTTGTCAAGCTCTCGCGACCGCATCGTCTCCGCTTTTTCAATAATATGTTCTATGAGAGGATTCATATTCAGTTGTCTTAAAGTCTTTGAAAACTTCCTCACTTCTTCCTCAATGATGCCGCGGGCTTTTTCCGATTCCTTTAATCTGTCGGAAAGATGTCTTTGGGAAAGTTCCTTAAGATCATCTATGTTATACAAATAAACGTTCTCAATATCGTTTACTTCAGGAGATATGTCGCGGGGAACGGCTATATCAATGAGAAAGAGAGGCTTGCCCTTTCTTTTTTCCATGATGGAATGGACAAATGTTTTATCGATAAATGGTTGTTTTGAACCGGTGGACGTGAGGACCATATCAGCCTTAATAAACAGCTTCGCGAGTTCCTGAAAAGGATAAGCGGTACCGAGAATATCTTCCGCGAGCCGGCAGGCTTTCTGATAGGACCTGTTTGATATGAAGACTTCCTGAAGACCTTCCTTTTGAAAATATTTCAGCGCCGTCTTGCACATTGTGCCGGCGCCCACAACGAGTATCTTTTTTTCCTTTAGATCAGTGAAAATATTTTTTGCCAGTTCAATCGCCATAGAACTGATCGAGAGAGTATTGTACCCTATTTTTGTCTCTGTTCGAATTCTCTTTGCAACGTTAAATGTTTTATGAAAGATCTTGTTCAGAAAAAATCCTGTGGCGTTATGAAACCCGGCAATCCTGTATGCATCTTTTACCTGCCCTAAGATTTCCGGTTCCCCTACGATGAGAGAATCGAGACCGGAAGCAACGAGAAATAAATGCCTGCATGCGTCCTCGTTATGAAAAGCATACGTATACTTATCGAGCCATTCTGTTCGCGTTCCAGCTGTTTCAGAGAATATCTTTTTTACTTTTAAAAGAGATGATTCGTGATGGAGAGAATGGAAATATATTTCCGTTCTGTTACATGTGGAAATAACGACGGACTCGTCAATACCGTTTTTCTTCAGTCTGTCGAGAAACTCAGGCGTGTCCGATTCTTCGATGAACATCTTTTCCCGTATCTCAACGGGCGCCGTATTGTGATTAAGACCTAATACAGTGAGATAGGCATTATTCATGAGACGTGCTCAACATGCAAACAGTCATGATCTCAGTATCAGCCATTGTGGTGTCTCTTCTGTGATAAGAATGTCCTTTTTTTCATTCGTGCCAGTCCGGTTTTGATAACGTCCTCCATGCCCATCTTCGCGACAGCCTTCATTATTGCAGCTCTTTTATGCGCCTCTTTAACGGTTTTTAGAAGGTAAGTTCTGAACTCTCCGACAATATAAAGATATTCAAGGTAATCATCAGTAACAATCTCTTCAATCTTTTGACGGAGCTTTTTTGAAAGCAGGGGCAGTTCTCCTGACGTTGAAATAGCGATTGTGAGTCCGTCCTTTCTGATGATTGAAGGGACAATAAAATCACATAAATCAGGACTGTCTGCCACATTCACGGGAATGTTTTTTAGAATCGCGTCTTTTTTTATTTTATTGTTAACAGCGTTCTTGTCCGTGCAGGCAAAGACCAGGGCTGTATTTTCAAGATCTTTTGCCCTGTAGTTCCTCCGGAAAAATTTAATCTTATCCGTTTCGCCAAGTTTACTGAGGGCTTTTGTCATCGTTGGACTGACCACGGTAACGCGGGCATTGAATTGAAGGAGCATTTCTACCTTCCGTTCTGCTACCTTACCGCCACCGACAACAAGACATTGTTTATCCTGAATGTCGAGAAACACAGGGTAATAGGTATGTTTCTTACCTGATTTGGAAAACATTGAATTCACCGGTGTATTGTTCCCATTTTGTTTCTACTTCCCTCACATAAGCCCCATCGGGTCCTTTCTTGCACCATCGCACCATATTATCAATATTTTCTTCCGTACCTTCGCAAAGTATTTCCACGCTGCCATCGGTCTTGTTTCTCACCCAGCCCGTAAGATGAAATTCTTCGGCTTTCCGCAAAGTGTTGTAACGATAATAAACCCCCTGGACAATTCCTTTAACAATAATATGCGTTCTTTTCAGCATAATGAATCAGTCTTGTGTGTTTTTTATCTCATGCGCTGTGTATGGTCTTTACCCTTGAAAGAACGTGTATGTTTTGTCTTGATAAACATACAGCTGGTATGATATTTTTTAACACAAAATTGCTTTGAAATCAAAACCTTGGTGTGTTGCGGAGGTTTCATGAAGAAGATCGGCATAGACATCGGTTCGGTAAGTGTCAATCTGGTTGTCATGGATGAAAACAATGAGATTGTCACAACACAATATTTTCGTCACAAGGGCAGGCCCTTTGAAATCGCGCGGGAAATTATCCGGGAATGCACAGACGGTTACGGTATCGATTTTATTGCCACAACGGGCACCGGCGCGAAATTATTTTCATCCCTTGTTGGAGCTTCCTCTGTTAATGAAATCGTGGCGCTGACGAAAGGGTTCAGCTGGTTTTACCCTCGCACGGGTAGTGCCATCGATATTGGCGGTGAAGATTCAAAGCTTATTATTTTCGAACCGACCGGAAATAACGGGGTCTTGCGCGTGAAAGATTTCTCCATGAACGCGCTCTGCGCGGCCGGCACCGGCTCCTTTCTCGATCAGCAGGCATCGCGTTTATGTTTCACTATTGAGGAGTTCAGTGAGATCGCGCTGAAATCGAAAAATCCTCCACGAATAGCAGGGCGTTGCACCGTCTTTGCCAAATCGGACATGATCCATCTCCAGCAGATAGCGACACCTGATTATGAGATTGTAGCCGGCCTTTGCTATGCCCTTGCAAGAAATTTCAGAGGCAATATTGCGAAGGGCAAAGACATAAGGACTCCCGTGGCATTTATCGGAGGTGTCGCAGC
This sequence comes from uncultured Syntrophus sp., assembly GCA_964644085.1. GTDB lineage: Bacteria > Desulfobacterota > Syntrophorhabdia > Syntrophorhabdales > Syntrophorhabdaceae > PNOF01. The sequence goes on from CAZXVZ010000001.1 coordinate 19,597, forward strand.
GAATGCCGGTATGAGAAAGGCTTTAAGAGAAGTTTTTGATCTGCGCGATGAAGATTTTTTTATTCCTCAACATTTTGCCTCCATTGGGGCCATCGGGGCCATTTGCACCGTCATCGAAGAGCCTTCCTTGAGGCAGAGTTTCACAGGCCTTGAAAAACTCGATGAGTACCTGCGGGAGGAGAAACTTCAGGCTTCTCTCGAACCGCTTACCATTTCTGAAAAGAACCTCCATGTGTCCTACAATTTGAGGCCTATTCTGGAGAAAACAAAGGTGTATCTCGGTGTAGATGTCGGCTCAATCAGCACCAATCTGGTTATCATCGACGAGGAGAAACGCCTTATCGCGAAGAGATACCTCATGACAGAAGGCCGGCCCCTTGAAGCGGTGAAGAGAGGCCTCTTTGAAATTGGAGAAGAGGTCGGCAATCTGGTGGAAATTGTCGGCGCCGGGACAACAGGCTCAGGCCGATATCTTACAGCGGATTTTATTGGCGCCGATATTGTGCGAAATGAAATTACCGCTCAGGCTGAAGCGGCTATTGATATTGATCATCAAGTAGACACAATATTTGAAATCGGCGGGCAGGATTCGAAATATATCAGTATTGAAAATGGTGTTATAGTTGATTTTGAGATGAATAAGGCATGCGCTGCCGGAACAGGCTCGTTTCTTGAAGAACAGGCCGAGAGGCTGGGCATTTCCATTAAGGAAGAATTCGGTAAGCTTGCCTTATCATCAAAAAAACCTGTTAAGATGGGGGAGAGGTGCACTGTTTTTATCGAATCCGATGTTGTTCACCACCAGCAAAGAGGAGCACCGACAGAGGATATAGTAAGCGGGCTGGCCTATTCAATAGTCCAGAATTATTTGAACAAGGTGGTTGGCGACAGAAAAATAGGTAAGAGAATATTCTTTCAGGGAGGAACTGCCTTTAACAAAGGCGTTGTGGCAGCATTCGAAAAGGTACTTGAAAGACCTATCGAAGTGCCTCCTCACCATGATGTTACCGGCGCCATCGGTGTTGCTATTCTTGCAATGAAAGAAAGAAACTGGGAGAAGAGCGGCTTCAAGGGTTTTGATTTGAGCAAGAGAAAGTATGAAATAGAAACATTTGAATGCAAGGGGTGTGAAAATCTCTGCGAAATCAGGCGTGTTACCGTTGAGAACGAGGAGCCGCTTTATTATGGAAGCAGGTGTGAAAAATATGATGTTGTAAGAAAAGTTGAGAAGAAAGATATCGCGGACCTTTTCAAAAAAAGAGAAAAACTGCTCGATTCGGTCTATGATAAAACGGCTGACGGTCCACAGATTGGCATACCCAGATTCCTTCATATGCACGAATTCGCTCCTTTCTGGAAAAGTTTTTTGACAGAATTAGAATTTTCTGTTTGTTTTTCAGATCAGACAAATAAAAAAATTATCCGTAACGGCGTTGAAAACATTATCGTTGAAACATGTTTTCCCGTCAAGCTTGCCCACGGTCACGTTCTTAATCTCATTGAGAAAGGGGTAAAACGAATCTTTATACCGAGCATTATCAACCTGAAAAAGCCAGCAGAAGATTCATCAAACGCCTTCGCCTGTCCGTATGCTCAGTCACTCCCGTATTCCATGAAAGCTTCCATCAATTTTAAGGAAATGGGAGTCCGCGTCCACACACCCGTTGTGCATTTTGGTGAAGACGATAAGGCTGTCATGGATAATCTTGTGAAGCATTTTAAGAGATACAAAATCTCCAAGTCTCGTGTTGAGAATGCTTTCCGGGTGGCCACGAAGGCTCAGGAAGAATTTTACAGGAAGTGCGTTGAAACCGGTTCTTCGTTCCTGTCGTCACTGAACACGGATGATAAAATTATGGTGATTATAGGGAGACCCTATAACAGTGCCGATGCCGGGGCCAATCTGAACATCCACAAAAAGCTGATCAACCTTGGCGTATATCCTATCCCTATGGATATGCTGCCTCTTAATGAAGTTACCGTCGAAACTGACGACCTTGACCACATGTACTGGGGATATGGACAGAAAATATTGAAAGCTGCGCGATTCATCAAATCCCATAAGAATATGTATGGTATTTATCTCACCAGTTTTGGTTGCGGCCCTGATTCTTTTATCGTTCACTTTTTTAAGAAAATTATGGGGGCTAAACCCTATCTTCAACTGGAGATCGATGAACACAGCGCTGACGCGGGGATGATTACGCGTCTCGAGGCCTTCATCGACAGCATCAAAAATGCAAAGTCAGAAAAAGAGAAGGTTCAATACAAAAAAATAACATTTGGATCAAACGGAGAGAGGAGAAAGATTTATCTACCGTATATGTCTGATCATGCTGTTACACTTTCATATGCTTTTAGAGCGTGCGGTATCGATGCTGAAATTATGGAAGAATCAGAAGAAGCCACAGTAGTCGTGGGTAGAAAATTTACTACCGGTAAAGAGTGTTACCCGTGTATCCTCACGACAGGTGACATGCTGAGGACGGTAAGAAAAGAAGGTTTTAATCCGGACAGGAGCGCTTTTTTTATGCCGTCCGGAGACGGCCCCTGCCGTTTTGGCCAGTACCACAGATTTCATAGAATGGTCCTCGATGAGGCCGGTTTTGACAGTGTCCCAATATATGCCCCCAACCAGGACCATCGCTTTTACAAAGAGCTCAATATTTTAGGGGGAAAATTTAAACGTCTCGGGTGGCGCGCTGTTGTGGCAACAGATCTTCTCATCAAAATGCTCCACGAGATACGTCCTTATGAGAAAAAAACCGGAGAAACCGATGATGTGTACAGGGAGGCACTCACGTCCGTCTGCCGGTCAATAGAAGGAGGAGCGGAAGATATCGTCAACGTTCTTCAATCTGTTTTAGATCGTTTTTTAAGTATTGAACGGATAGCCGCGCAAAAACCGATTATTGGCGTTGTCGGGGAGATTTACATACGTTCAAATCGGTTCAGTAATAATAATCTTGTGAGAAAGATAGAAGAGTATGGGGGTGCTGTCTGGCTTGCGCCAATTTGTGAATGGATATCCTATGTAAACTATACCGGCAAAAAGAAAAGCAGGAAAAAGGATAACATCATGGGACTTTTCAGGCTTTTTCTCACCGATTATATCCAGCACAAAGACGAACGCTTACTGGAAGAGATTTTTACCCCTTACCTCAAATATGGCAGAGAACCACACGTAGAAGAAATTCTTCAAAAGGCAAGCCCTTATATCCATGAGAGTTTTGAAGGGGAAGCAATCCTCAGCGTGGGAAAGAGTGTTGATTTTGCCGGTAAAGGTGTTTCCGGTATTGTCAATGCCATGCCTTTTACCTGCATGCCCGGCACCATATCCAGTGCCATCATGAGGCTGATTCATAAAAACCATGATATTCCGGTCATGAATGTGGCCTACGATGGACAGGGCGCGACGAATATTTTGACGAGGCTTGAGGCTTTTATGTATCAGGTTAAAGATCAATTCCAGAGCAAGCGTAATGAGTAGCCCCTTTTTTGAGATATCCCTTATTGCCATTTTAATAATTTTAAACGGTATATTTTCCGCCGGAGAGACGGCGATTATTTCTTTGAGAAAAAGTAAAATCAAAGAGCTGACGAAAGAAAGAAAAGACGAGAAGACTGAAAAGCTTATGCGCATGAAGGAAAATCCCGAAGGATTTCTTTCTGCCGTGCAAATCGGAATTACCCTTTTCGGAACACTGGCATCAGCGATCGCCGGCACACTTGCCGTTCAACATCTGACGCCTTTGTTCGTAAGGATTACTCTTATCAGACCTTTTGCGGAAACCATCGCGCTGGGAATTGTTGTCGTTGTTCTCACCTATCTGTTTCTTGTCTTTGGAGAACTAATTCCCAAACATATCGGTTTGAGCAATAAAGAGAAAGTCTCTATTTTCATCGTACCCTTTTTTGATTTTGTTTCTCGTTTCTTTTTCTTTCTCGTAAATGTTCTTTCCTTCAGCACAACTTTTTTTGTGAAAGGTCTCAAGCTGAAACACGGAGAGGAACATGTAGGAGAAGGAGAGATCAAAATATTGATTGAAGAAGGCAGGCGAAGAGGGGTGTTCGACCGCACCGAGGAAGAACTGATACACGGTGTTTTTGAATTTGCTGACCGTTCCGTCAAGGAGATTATGGTCCCCAGGCCGAATGTCTATGCCATTGACCTTGAGGACAATAAAGATAAAGTCCTTGATTACATCATTGAAAACGAATTTTCGCGTTATCCCGTTTACAAAGACAGTTTTGATAATATTGTCGGCGTCGTTTATCACAAAGAGATTACCAAACATATATGGCGGAATAAAGAACCTTTTAGATTGGAGAAGATACTCAAAAAACCATTCTTTGTTCCGGAGACAATGGAAATCAGCATCCTTCTCAAGGAAATGCAAAGAACGCGGCAGCACCTCGCGATTGTTGTCGACGAATACGGTACTACAGTTGGAATTGTTACCCTCGAGGACATCATGGAAGAAATCTTCGGCGAGATTATGGATGAGACTGACACGGAAGATAAAATTGAGCGGATGCGTGACGGGTCGTATATTATTGATTCATCCTATTCCATACGTGATCTGAATGAACGATTACAGATCGACATTCCGGAATCGACCGATTACGAAACGCTTGGGGGGTTTATTCTGACACAGTTGCAGGGCATGCCCAAAGGCGGGGAGATTATTTTTCATGGCCCTTATAAATTTACTGTTGCAGGTATTGCGAGGAGAAGGATTACGAAGATCAAGTTTGAAAAGAAAAGCTGATGCATGTCACCTTCATTTGTTGCTGGAACATAACGGGCGTGTAGCCGGATACCGGCAGGTAATAATACATAATTTGAATTAGTAGTATTCCTTCAAAATGCTGTAGAAAAAAAAGGCTATTAAAGGTAGAAGCGTAAAAGCTGACAAGGCCACAATGAGAATTACCAACGATGAAACATTTTCGCCCCTGAAGATTGTTATGCCCGCGAGAAATACACCGGTCACGATAAATATTGAAGCGAACATAATGGATAATTTAAGCCATATTCCGGAGCGACCCAATTCCCTCCGTGTAGATTTTCGATATTTTCCGAATAATTCCCAGTGAAAGAAAAATCCTGTCATAAGCCTCCATGCGGGCAATAACTGTCTCTTGAACATGTATATTCGCATAAAAAAATCGGATACCGCGAAACCTATCCCGCACAGCAAAGCGCAGATAATGAGAATGTTGACGATGGTATCAATTATGTTCATGAGTTGAATGCTTTTATAAAAAGGTTACTGCTTGAGTTTTAACGCACGTAATATAAAGTTCAAAATGTAATAATTGTTCGGGACAAGGAGGAGAGTGACTCTATCTTTGAACGTTCATCTCCGAGTCCTTTCTTTCCCATAATTGCCTTTGTGTAAATCTTTCCCCGTTCAACACCTGGCTGATCGAAGGTATTGACTTTGTAGAGAACACCAAGATAGACAATAACCATTTCAAAAAGTGAAAAAAGGGCACCCAGCGTGCGGCCGCTGATTTCTTCCACTGTTATACTAAGGTTTGGCGTCCCCGCATCAACCAGGGAAAGAGCAGTGCCCTGAAATTCGGCATTAAAAAGTTCCTTCATATCCTTTCCTGCCAGGTAAGACACGTCGTCGAGATACGGAAAGCTGTCAGGGATACGCCTATTGTCCTCTGCTGAGTAGAAAAACATTACGCACTTGTCTTTCGGGCCGTCAACGTAAAGCTGGAGTTGAGAGTGCTGGTCAGTTACACCAACTGACTTTGTGGGCGTAGGCCCGTTGCCATTTTTGCCGAGGCTCTCGCTTTCCAGTTGTCTGAACCAGTCGGCAAATCCGGAGAGCCTTTCGCAGTAGGGCATAATCACGTGAATGTGTTTACCCGCCTTATCCATGCCGTAAAGTGTGGCGGCGAGGATGAATGCCATATTGTCCATTCCGGCGTTTTTCTTTATGCTGGTAAACATCTCCCTGGCTCCATCCATAATAGTATCAACGGGAATATCCATTATGAGAGCGGGAAAAAGTCCGACAGGGGTAAGGACAGAGAAGCGTCCACCTATCCCGTCCGGTACATTGAGCGTACGGTAACCTTCTTTTTCGGCTATTTTGTTAAGGATGCCTTTTTCTTTATCGGTGATCAGTATGATCCGTTTCTGAAAGTCGCTGCCTTTTTTTTTCATCATTTTTTTAAAAACCATAAACTGCGAGATTGTCTCCGGGGTTTCACCGGATTTGCTGACAACAATGAGAAGCGTCTTGTCTATTTCCGGTTTTACCATCTCGACAATGGCGTTTATTTTATGCGGATCGATATTGTCAACGATGAAATAACGTGGTTTATTACCGCGTACTTTTTTGTCGTAATTGTGAAAAGGATGAAGCAAAGCGTTAAAGATCGTCTCTGTCCCGAGAGCAGAGCCGCCGATTCCAAGGAGAACGACATTTTTAATACCTATGCGCCTGATGGTTTTCACAATCCCTTTCATTTCTGCAAACTGAAAGCGCATCTCGGGAAGCTCCATAAAAGGATAGGGTGCCGTCATCAGTTTTTTATTATATTTATCGAGGGCTGCGATGTGTTTGCTGATGATGTCCCGGTCGAGCCCGTGATGACCGATTCTGTCAAAGAATATGTTGCTTATATCCAGCGATATCGACATTGTCCATCCCTTCACGCAAAAATTTTAAGAAATAACCTAATTTTATGTACTCTTTACCGGCAGCAGATAAAAGGTTAAACTGCTGTCTCGGCACGACTATGTCATGAATGCCGTTCCTCGAATATGCCCATGTTTCTGAACTTTTCGTATCGTTTCTGTTTCAATGTTTCGGCAGACATCTCCATGAGTTCTTTCAGGTTTTTGTCGAGGATTTTCCCGGTGTTGATAAATGTCTGTTTCCAGTCCCTGTGAGCGCCGCCGAAGGGTTCCTCAATAATTTCGTCAACAACCTTCAATTCGAGTAAATCATATGAAATGAGTTTCAGCGCTTCTGCAGCCAGTAAAGGTCCTTTCACGTCATTTCTCCAGAGAATTGACGCGCACCCTTCCGGAGAAATGATAGCGTAATTGGCATTTTCAAGCATCAGTATTCTATTACCAACTCCTATTGCGAGGGCACCACCGCTACCACCTTCTCCTATGACGATGGAGATAATGGGAACGCCGAGGGAAAACATGAGATAGATACTCGAGGCGATTGCTTCTGCCTGTCCCCTCTCTTCAGCGCCGACGCCGGGATACGCGCCGGCGGTATCAATAAATGTTATAATGGGCTTGCCCCATCGTGCTGCCATCTCCATAATCCGCATTGATTTTCTGTAGCCATCCGGATTTGCCATACCGGAGTTACGGTGAGCCATCTCCCGCACGTCTTTACCTTTCTGATGGCCCACAAGAGCAACACCAGTTCCGTTGTAACGGGCAAATCCGGCTACAATGGCGGGATCATCTCTAAACTTTCTATCCCCGTGAAGTTCCACAAAATCCGTAAAGAGATTGTGGATATAATCGAGAGTATGAGGCCTGTTGATGTGCCTGGAAAGTTGTACACGCTGCCAGCTTGTGAGATCACTGTAAATTTCCTTTTCCAGTTTGGCAATTCTCTTTGTGAGATATTCCGTTTCTCTGGCGTAATGCGGATCATGGGTATCATAAAATCGTTCTATTTCGTGTAGTCTTCTTTCGAGTGGTTCCAGTTTTTTCTCGAAATCAAGATAATGTCTCATCTATCACCTCTACCTCTATGCCGTTCGTGAAATGCTTCAGAAGCAGTTCTTTTTTCTTATAGTCAATTTTCACGTTGGACAATTTTAATGATTGTTTTTCTCCGTTCAGTTGAAATTCCAGAATAACAGCGGCGTTTCCTCTCATGCTGTTCAGGACATCTCTTAATTTTTTTAGGTCGCTCTTTGTGAATGATTCACATCGCACTTTTAGCTTTACGGTCTTTCCCAGTTCCCGGGTCAAAGTATCCAGGAGAGACACTGTTTTTGCCTTTATCTTCGGGTTTCCATCTTCTGTTTTTTCGAGGGACCCGGAAATCATGATGGGTTTATTACTTTTGATGGTCATGAATTCCCTGGAGAAGAGATCGGGGAATACAATGACCTCTATGATGCCTTTTGTGTCTTCCAGTGTCAGGTAGGCCATCCTGTCACCGCGTTTTGTCGTAATTTCTTTCGCGGCGCTGACAATGCCCGCGATAGTTACGTCTTCCACGGTGTCGGTCTCTTTCAGGTTTTGACTATCGAATGGGGTAAGCTGTCCTATCAGATGTTCATAAGGCTTGAGAGGGTGTTTGCTGAAATAGAATCCGAGAGATTCCTTTTCGCCGTTTAAAATGTCATCATGGGAGAGTTCCTCCATATCAGGTATTTCAAAAGCTGTTGTTGTCTCAACAGAAGTACCGAACATGTCCATCTGAAAGAGGCCGCTCTTATTTCCCTTTTTTGTAAATTTGTCCGATTTCTCCTGAATGAGATTGAGAATTTGAGACCGTTTGAGGCCCAGAGAATCGAAACAACCACCTTTAGCGAGGCTTTCAAGTACTTTTTTGTTCGCCTTCCGGGAATCAACGGTATTCATGAAGTGGGCAAAAGAGTTAAATTCGCCGATCTCCTCGCGGACCTGAAGGATGTTGTCTATGGCGGCATCGCCGACATTCTTGACCCCGGAGAGACCAAAGCGTATCTTGTTTTCTGTAATGGTAAATTCCTTGGCGCTCTTGTTGATATCGGGCGGCAGAATCTCAATACCGGCGTCGCGGCATTCAGTGATGTATTTGATCATTTTATCGGTATTGTTTACTTCGTTTGTAAGCATGGCGGCGAAGTAATGGACAGGATAGTGTGCCTTGAGATAAGCGGTCTGATAGGCAATGAGACCGTAGGCGGTGCTGTGAGATTTATTGAATCCGTATTCGCCGAAACGGACGATAACGTCATAGATTTTCTCCGCCACAGCCCGGGAAACGCCGTTTAGTTTGGCGCCTTCAATGAACTGTGTTCTATATTTATTCAGTTCTTCAGGTATTTTTTTACTCATCGCTTTTCGCAGGATATCGGCATCCTTCAAAGAGAAATTTGCCAGGACACGGGCGATCTTCATAATCTGTTCCTGGTAGATAATAACGCCGTAGGTATCTTTCAGAATATCCTCAAGAAGCGGTGTTTCATATGTCACTTTATCAGGATTATTTTTTCGTTCAGTGAACTCTTTTACCATACCGCTGTTCAATGGACCCGGTCGGTAAAGGGCGATGAGGGGCATGATGTCATCAAATTTGGATGGTTTCAATTTCATGAGAAGATCTTTCATGCCGCTGCTCTCAAGTTGAAAGACGCCTGAAGTATCACCCGAGGAGAGAAGCGCAAAAGTTCTTTTATCATCGAGAGGAATTGTGGCGATATCAATGTCGATTCCTTCGTTCTTTAGCAGTTTTATGACGCTGTCAATGAGAGTAAGCGTTTCAAGGCCGAGGAAGTCGATCTTGATGAGACCGATTTTTTCGATGATTTTCATATGATACTGGGTCACCGTCTCGTCGTGTTGTCCCCGGTAGAGAGGGACATATTCGGAGAGATGTTTGTTGGCGATAACAATGCCTGCCGCGTGGGTAGACGCGTGACGGGCGAGCCCCTCGAGAACAATGGCGTTGTCGAGAAGCTCTCTTACCTGCCCATTCGTCTCATACATCTCGCTTATCTGGGGGTCTTCATTGATGGCTTTTTCTATACCCCGATCGACGGAAACGATCAATTTGGCGATTTTATCAACTTCCGCGTATGGCATGCCGAGGGCACGGCCCACGTCTCTCACCGCGGCTTTTGATTTCATTGTTCCGAAGGTGATAATCTGGGCCACGTTGTCTTTGCCGTATTTCTCGGTTACATAGCGGATGACCTCGTCCCGTTTATTTCTGCAAAAGTCGACATCGATATCAGGCATGCTGATACGTTCCGGGTTGAGGAAACGCTCAAAGGTAAGGTCATACTTGATTGGATCGATATCGGTAATTCCCAGACAATAGGCAATAAGACTCCCTGCGGCAGAGCCTCGACCGGGACCAACGGGGATATCATGGGTCTTGGCATAGTTGATAAAATCGGCAACAATGAGGAAATAGCCGGCAAACCCTGTTCTCTTAATAACGGAAATTTCGTAATCAAGACGCTCCCTGTAAGTTTTCAGGAGGTTTTCACCGAATTCGTTGTAGAGGGCGCGGATCGCCGGGAGTCTATGTTCAAGGCCGTCGCGAGCGAGTCCTTCAAAATAATCGTTGAGAGTTATACCGTCAGGAGCTCTGAATTCAGGAAAATGATAAGTGTCGGTATCAATGGTAAGATCACACCGTTCGGCAATCCGGACAGTATTGGAAAGCGCTTCGGGATAGCGCGAGAATGCCATATCAATTTCGTCAGGTGATTTGAAATAGAAATGATCGCTCGAAAAACTCATGCGGTCTTTGTCATTCATGGTTTTTCCCGTTTGAATACAAAGCAGAATTTCATGAGCTTTTGCCTCTTCTCGCAGGAGATAATGACAGTCATTCGTAGCCACAATGGGTATGTTGTAATGACGGGAAAGGTCGATGAGGGTTTCATTGATGGTTTTCTGTTCATTGATGCCGTTGTCCTGAAGCTCAAAATAGAGCCTGTCACCGAAGATGGAATAATATTCTTCCACAAGGGTGGTCACGTGTGCCTTATCGTATTTGAGGATTGCGTTGGGTATCTCCCCTTTAAGACAGGCCGTCAGACAGATAAGCCCTTCGTTGTATTGCCTGAGTATTTCCTTATCGATGCGAGGCACGTAATAAAAACCTTCCGTGTGCGCCAGGCTGATAAGTTTCAGGAGATTTTTGTATCCCTGATGGTTCATGGCCAGAAGAACCAGGTGGTACGCGTTATCTTCACCCTTTACTTTTTTCTGATCGAAGCGGGATTTGGGAGCGAGGTAGGTTTCACAGCCAATGATGGGTTTTACACCAGCCTTGCGCGCGTCAAAATAGAAATCGACTGCGCCAAACATGTTGCCGTGATCTGTGATGGCACAGGCTTTCATATTAAATGATTTGGCAAGGTTAAAAAGACGGTCTGAGCGGATGGCGCCGTCAAGAAGACTGTACTGTGTGTGGACGTGGAGATGGACAAAGTCTTTCATGAGTCCTCATTCCCATTCAATAGTGCTTGGTGGTTTCGATGAGATATCATAAACTACCCTGTTTACGCCTTGTACCTCATTAATGATCCTCCGTGCCACTACGTCGAGTGTGTCATAGGGAATGCGTGCCCAGTTGGCGGTCATGGCGTCTTTACTCTCGACGACCCTTAAGGCGATGACATTGGCATATGTCCGTTCATCGCCCATGACTCCCACCGTTTTGACCGGTATCAGGATGGCAAAGGACTGCCAGATGTGTTTAAATTTAGGATTTCGTTCCACCTCGTTACGTATTATGCTGTCGGCATCCTGCAGCACATGAATACGTTCCTCTGTGACTTCCCCGATAATCCGTATGGCAAGCCCGGGACCGGGAAAGGGCTGGCGGTGGACGATCCTGTCGGGAAGGCCTAATTCTTTTCCGACAACGCGGACCTCATCTTTGAAAAGTTCCCGGAGGGGTTCGATGAGTTTCAGTTTCATCCGTTTCGGAAGACCGCCGACATTATGATGACTTTTAATTGTTGCTGATGGTCCTTTATGCGAAACACTTTCAATGACATCAGGATAGAGAGTGCCCTGCGCGAGAAAACGAACATTGCCGATGGCGCGCGCTTCTTCCTCAAATATTTTTATAAAGAGCCTGCCGATAATCTTCCTTTTCTTTTCGGGGTCTCTCACGTTTTTCAGGGCTTTCAGGAATACTTCTTCAGCGTCAACATATTTCAGGTTCATGTGGAGCCTGTCTTTGAAGATTTCAAGAACTTCCTTTTCTTCATTTTTCCGGAGAACACCGTTATTGACAAAGACACAGCGAAGCCTGTTTCCAATTGCCTTATGAATAAGGGCAGCCACCACAGATGAGTCAACACCGCCGGAAAGGGCACAGACGACGGTTTCGTTACCCGCTGTCTCTCGTATTTTTTCTGTTGTCATTTCAATAAAAGATTTTGGTGAAAAAAGCCCTTTTAATCCACATATCTTGTAAAGAAAATTTTTGAGGATCCGCTTTCCTTTCGGGGTATGATGGACTTCGGGATGGAACTGCACCCCGTAGATTTTTCTTTTTATATCAGCCACGGACGCGCAGGGTGAGTTATCGGAATGGGCAAGAACGGTAAAGCCCCTCGGTATCCTCAGTACCTTGTCCTGATGACTCATCCACACGATATCACCATCTCTTATGCCGTCTAAAAAGATATCTTGTCTGTCGATAAATATATGGGCTTTGCCGTATTCCCTTTTTGTTGATTTTTCTACCCTGCCGCCGAAAAGGAACGTTGTCAGCTGAAGTCCATAGCAGATGCCGAGAATGGGAATACCAAGATCATATATTTCCCTTGCACAGATTGGAGCATCTTTATCATTGACGCTTTTTGGACCTCCCGAAAGGATAATTCCTTTGGGCTTCAGAGAAATAATTTTTTCTATGCCAATATTAAAAGGATAAATTTCGCAGTAAACATTAAGTTCTCTCGTCTTGCGCGCGATGAGTTGCGTGTACTGTGAACCGAAGTCAAGTATGAGAACAAGTTCCTGGTGGTAGTCTCTTTCCGCTCTCATAAGTCTCATTCAATCCTGTAGTTCGGCGCTTCTTTTGTGATAATGACATCGTGAACGTGGCTTTCACGGAGGGCTGCAGGAGTGATGCGTATAAAGGAGGCGTTTTTCTGCAGTTCTGCGATAGTCTTCGCGCCGGCATATCCCATACCTGCTTTTAGGCCTCCAACAAGCTGATTGATGGAAATTGACAGCGAACCCCTGTAAGGGACCCTTCCTTCGATGCCTTCCGGAACGATCTTGGATTCTATCTCATTTTCCGGGATGCAGTAACGATCCCGCGTTTTTCCTTCTTTCATTGCTTCCAGGGAACCCATACCGCGATAAACTTTGTAGGTTCTTCCCTGGTAAAGGACCATTTCACCCGGTGTCTCATCAGCGCCAGCGAAGAGGTTGCCGATCATGACCGCGTCCGCGCCGGCCGCGATGGCCTTTGTAATATCGCCTGAAAACTTGATTCCGCCGTCGGCGATGATGGGAATGCCCTTACTTTTCGCAATCTTTGCGGCTTCCATGATTGCCGTTATCTGAGGCACTCCCACACCCGCCACAATCCGTGTCGTGCAGATCGATCCGGGTCCTACCCCGATCTTTACCGCGTCGCAGCCTGCTTTGATGAGGGCTTCGCAACCTTCCTTTGTGGCCACATTCCCGGCGATGAGTTCAATATTGGTAAATGTTTTTCTTAGGTCTTTTATTGATTCGATGACGTTTTTTGAGTGCCCGTGGGCGGTATCGATAACTATGACATCACAACCGGCCTTCAATAAGGCGTCAACCCGTTGGTTTCTGTCGGCGCTGACGCCGACGGCAGCGCCAACGCGGAGCCTGCCGAGGCTGTCTTTCGAAGAATGGGGGTATTTCCGCATCTTCTCAATATCTTTTATGGTAATGAGCCCTTTGAGGTTGAAATCCCTGTCAACAACGAGAAGTTTTTCTATCTTGTGCCTGTGAAGGATTTTCTTCGATTCCTCAAGACTGATACCTTCTTTGACGGTAACGAGATTTTCCTTCGTCATGACATTCTCAACCTTTTCTTCAAGATTTGTTTCAAATCGGAGGTCTCTGTTCGTTATGATGCCGACGAGTCTCTTCCCTTGTGTTACCGGTATGCCGGAGATATGGTATTTTGCCATAAGGTCCAGGGTGTCTTTAATCTTTTGATCAGGAGAAATAGTTATAGGATCGACGATCATGCCGCTTTCTGATTTTTTTACCTTCTCAACTTCCTGTGCCTGCTCTGTAATGCCCATATTTCTATGGATGATGCCGATGCCGCCTTCCTGCGCAAGGCAGATCGCTGTTTTGGACTCTGTTACCGTATCCATGGCAGCGCTGAGAATGGGGATGTGCAGCCGAATTGTACGGGTAAGGAAAGCTGATACATCAACATCAGCGGGCATGATTTTACTGAAGGCAGGCGCCAGTAGGACATCGTCGAAGGTAAGCCCTTCCTGTAAATTGCGTGGACCTTTTTCCGGCATTTTTCACCTCATTTTTAAAAATTGTACAGTTCTTTGTTGGTTCATTCTATATACTATACTTTCATGTGTTTTTTTTCCATTACACCGGATTGCTGCAATGAAATGCCCGTGAAAAATAATAGTGCCCGTCTTCATTTCAGTTTCATATATACTGTATGCATGAATACTTTCTATAAGGAAGCATCTATACACAAATGGTTTGCCATTTTATATGGGGTTAGTATAATGCATAAGGCATAAATAATCAAAACGTTTTTGGCTGGCATCAACCCTGACAAATTGTGGCAGATGAATGATCCTTTTTTTAGAAAATCATCTTAAGGATGTTATTAATCGATAAATAATAAAGATATCCTCAAATCGATACTTAAAAATAAAATCAGCAATAACCCATAATAAAGAGAATTGTTTTGTAATTTATGTTAACTATGCTAAAAATAATGCGATAATATTTGATAGTTTATAACGCAATGAAAAGAATCGATTATAAATCCATTCTTCAGAACGAAAAGAGTTATTTTTTATTCTATCTCATAATTCTTTCGGTATATTGCGTCTTTAATCTGTTTCGATGGCCGGTAACGGCCGGCGATACAGACCTGTGGTATCATCTGAATGGCGGGAGGTACATTTTCGAACACAATGCCATCCCAAAAGACAGTTTTTTCTCTTTTATGGTGCCGCCTCGTCAATGGATTGATTACTACTGGTTGTTCCAGGTCTTTGTGTATAAAATACATCAATATACCGGCTATTATGGATTGGTGTACTTAAGGGCCCTCCTTTTTATGGGGCTTATGTATTTTATATTTCGTTATTTCACGCGCAATCTAAATGAAAGAAAGCCTTATTTTGCCATATCGGCCATATTTTCTCTCTATCTCCTTTTTTTATTGTCCCGATACTGGATGATCAGACCCCATATGTTTTCTTACTTCTTCGTGGTCCTTTTTATCTATATTCTTGAGTACAGACAAAGAATGGCTTTTGTTCTGCCATTGCTGGCTCTTTTTTGGGTCAACATCCACGGTATTGTCTACCCTGTAATGCTGCTCATTGTCCTTGCTTATATTGTCGAATTCGCGATTAAACGCGTTATGGAAAGAAAAGAAACCGGGAAAGAAGGCCTCAGGGTTGTTGTACCACTGGTGCTTGTCTTGTTTATGGTCTATTGTACACCCCACGGCGTGCGCCTCATCGGGGTGCCGGTAACCCCTACAGATTTTGCGTCGCTTTACATACTGGAATTACAAAAGCTCTCCTTTACGGCTTTGTCATCGTTGAATTTTACGAAATTCATTCCCACAGTAAATTCCCTGCTTGTTATAATATTCATTATAGCTTGTTTTTCATGTTTCCAGATTGCGTTGATACCGAAAAGAAGAATTGCCCACCTGATTTTGTTTGCCGGTGGTTTCTTTCTCCTGATAAGAGGAAAACGATTTGCCTATGAATTTATTCTTCTTGCGATGCCTGTAATTAAGGATGCGTTAAGTTCGACTGCTCTGCGTATGCCTGTGAAAAATGAGAAAAGGGTACTGGCCGTAAAGACTATTTTCATATGCTTTATAAGTATTATACCGTTGCTTTTTTTACAGAATTATTTCAAGAATCTTCCAAAGTTTCCCACTTCACATATCAATCTGCCACATGGGATCACCACCTTTCTTAACAAGATAAACACAGGTGGCGCAGTATTAAATCAGCCCAATATGGGCGGATATCTCCAATGGGCCCTGTATCCACGATATAAAATTTTCATGGATATGGAGGTTCCTTTCCTTTTTACCGATGAAGATATGTATGTTACCAACAGGATGTTTTCCGAAGATCGGATATTCAACAGATTGCTGAGACAATACAATCCCCCGTTTATAAGCGTCCCCCTCAAGACTGCCGCTTCTTTTCCATCACTCATCATTAAATACCCTCAATATAAGCCTGTTTTTTTTGATGATACAGAGGTGCTCTATGTTGATGAGAAACAGTATCCGGACGTTGCCGCAGAATATCGTCTAAAATACGTTGATCCTTTTACGTTTTCTCAGCTAATTTCTTCGGGATTCAGAAGCCGGGAAGATATTGAGATGATACTTGCTGAGCTTGAGAAGATGCACAAGATTGACCCTGACAATGGTGTTGTGAATCGAGGTCTTTCCGCTATTTATCGTGAAAAAAGGGATTACCAAAAGGCAATCTTCCATGCCGATATGTTGATCAGGAATTATCCAGAATCACATGTAGGACATGCATTCAAGGGAGAAGCCCAGAAAGACTCAAAGAGATATGAGGAAGCCTTGAAGAGCTATAAATCTGCCTTGAAAATAGCACCCGATGTTTTTGACATTTACAGAGATATTGGATTGATCTATTTTGAACTAAAAAAATACCGGAAAGCATACGGTGCTCTTATCCGGACTGAGAATCTCTACTCGTGGACAACATCTTACAAAGATCTCTACTATATCATTTACTCGGCCGTCAAGGCGAACTTGAGAAAAGACGCTGAAATATTATTACGCTACGGCCTGGAGACTTTGCCTCCTGATGATGAAGAATGGAACGCTAAATATGAAGAACTAAGACGGATGCTTGCGGTTGATAAAGCTAAATGAATACATAACATAAAAGAATTAGCAAATATATTTGAACGATTTCAGCCGATTTGTAAACGCAGATGCTTAAACTCAATATCGAATCCAAAGAACAACGCATGAATAAATTGTTCATAATAACACTTATGTCGCTGGCTATGGCACTTCGTATCCCAGGTATTTTTCATGATTTCTGGTTTGACGAAGTCTGGTCATTTCAGTTGGTTCATGGTTTGGAATCTCCTTTAGAGATATTTACAAGGTTAATTAATTCTAACAATCATTATTTAAATTCGCTACTTATGTATTTAATTGACAAAGACAATCCTGTGCATTGGTGGAAATACAGGATATTTTCTTTATTGTGCGGAACAGGCACGGTTCTTGTGGGCGCTCTCCTTGTGAGAAAAGTATGTAAACGTAACGTTGCAGTCGTAACCACTTTTTTGCTTCTGGCAACATCTTTGCCGTTAGTAGCATATTCTTCCGAGGCTCGTGGATACAGCTCGTTAACATTCTTTTCAATCTTGTCTTTATATTCTTTGCTTGAGTTTTTCAAAAGTAAGGAAAAATTGATGCTCATTATTTTCAACCTGTCAGTCATTTTTGGATTTATGTCTCACCTGACTTTTATATATGTCTTTGTGGGATTATTAGCTTCAAGCGTTGCATTTTTACGAAAAAATGAGAAAAAAACAATACTAAAAGAACTGGCGAAAATATTTCTTATACCACTGATTGTCGTATATGCAATGTATATCAGGTATCTCATTTATTTTATGTTTTTCCCTGTTTTGGTTATCCAAAGCGGCGGTCTCAACGTTTCTCCAATCAAAACCTTTTCTGAGTTACCCTCCTATATTGTTGGCTATAGCAAGTTTGGAGTGGTACTCGGAGTATCACTCTGGATTGCCATATTAACCGAACTTATTATGCTTATAAAAGAAAAACAAATCTTTGGATTATTCTCGTCTGTTGTCATCGTTACAGCTCTATGTCATATCCTGTTATCGTATCCTGACTTTTCACATTTCAGATTCTTTATTTGTCTTTTTCCTTTTCTTATATTTTTATTGTGTGGATTTATCAGCAGATTTTATGATTCAAACAAAAAATATTTTATTGTAGTGCTGATTACTATAATAGTTATTAGTAATGTATATTATGTGTTTGAGTTTATTTCGAGTGGAAAAGGCAAATACCTTGAATTGATAAAGTACGCTGAAAAAAATACAACAGGTGAAATTATTACTATAAGTTCTGATGATGATTTTACAACATGGAAAATGATTACATTCTACGAAAGATTCTCCAATAAAAAAATAAAATATGTTGCCTACAATGATTTAGATAGACGAAACCCACCGGATTGGTTTATCGTTCACGATGAGAGCGACGAACATCCCATCAGTCAATCTTTCGAAGTTTTTAAAGGGATGTTTTACAAATTTGAGGGTTATTACCCATATTCGGGCAAGTTTTCAGGATTTAACTGGACATTATATAAACATCCTTGAATAATCATAAATCCTTTTCTTAGAGACTTGGAATTATTACTCGTACGGTTATCCCTCCATCTGTCCTGGCCGTCCAAATGTGTTCAGGTATCCACCAGAATTACAAAAATTTAATCGTTTTTATCGCCGGTGTAATACGTATTAAATACAGACAACTGGTGCAGCAAATTGAATAATGGTTAGATTTGTTGATGCTATGAAAATTATTTGAAACGAATTATCTGCATTTTAGCAAGTCGGAATTTAAGTGCTGTCCATAAACATCCCAGACCGTATTTTACACTTCTGGGAAAATTGATTGATGAAGCATCGGCATAATATTTAGTCGGACAGCTTACTTCAGCAATGATATACCTGTGCCAAATAATCTGTGCCAATATCTGGTTGTCAAAGATAAAATCATGTGAGTTGATTTCGAAGGGTATTTTTTCTAACAGTTCCCTTGAAAAAGCCCGATAACCCGTGTGGTATTCAGAGAGCTTTGCCCCGAAGAGGATATTCTCCGTGAATGTTAGAAATCTGTTGGAAATATATCTCCAGATTGGCATTCCCCCTTCGAGGGCATAACCTCCTAATATTCTTGATGCCAGTACGCATTGATAAAGCCCATTTCCTATGAGGGAGGCCATAGCCGGAATAAGCTTGGGTGTATATTGATAGTCAGGATGTACCATGATTATTATATCTCCGGATTCCTCCAGCGCAAGTCGATAACAGGATTTTTGGTTGGCTCCATACCCGAGATTTTTTTTGTGCACATATACTTTTGTGTTTGGCAGCGTGCGCGCAATCGCAGTTGTTTCATCACGGCTACCATCATCGACAATGATAACGAGGTCAACAATGCCCTGGTCCATTACCTCTTCATACGTTTTACGCAATGTGTTAGCAGCGTTGTATGCCGGCATAACGACAATTACTTTTTTATTTTTATACATATCTTAATCCTTACATTTAATTAACTTGTAAATCAATATTTTTTGGACAAATTAATGAATAATGTACCAAATAGTATTCGACAAAGAGTCATTTGGAAAATATAGAATCATCAATAACATAAAAAACATGAATCAGCATGAAAACCTTTTTAAACGTAAAATAGGAAATGTTTAATGGTCGTGGAAGTAATTATTATATTTTCTCGTCATTTACTTGAGTCTGCCAGGTTCTTCTGTATCTGTGAAATAAGATTTTTAAATTCAGGATCTATTTTATGCCCTAAGGCCACGGCAGCGTTAAAATGTCTTATCGAAGATTTATAGTCTTTTGAATAATAATAAAGAACAGAGAGATTATTGTGAACCTCGGGTAGATTTGGATTTATCTCAAGTGCATGCATGTAAAAAAAGATTGCCCTGGTGTACTGACCGGCATTTAAGTAAAGATTGCCAATGTAGTTACAGAAAGCTGTATCATCGGGATTATATACTATCGTTTCCAAACAAACCGGATAAGCATCGTCGTATTCTTGGAGTGTCATATAGGCTTTGCACAGACGGTTATAACCGGCAGGATAATGTGAGGAAAAAGATACTGATTTCTTATACATCTCTACAGATAATGATTTGTCTTTTGACCAGTATATATCGCCAAGTATTATGTACGTGTTTGGTTGAGCCGTATTAATTTGAAGTGCTTTCTCGCAGTATGGCAGTGCTTTTTCAGGCTCATTTTTTGAGAAATAAACAGCACAAATGTTGGCATATGCACGTCCATACTGCGGATTAATCTCAATAACTGTCTGAAAGTTATGAAGCGCTTTGTCATATTCCTTGAGTGCAAAAAATTCGCTACCAAGGTTATTAAACGCCACATCGTTCTGAGGATAATGTTTCACCACATTTGACCAGAGAGATATACCGTCTTTCCATATCTTACAAAGATTCTGGGTAAGAAAGACCGATTGGATTATAATTGCTAAGGCAATGACGATAGTAATTATTTTCCAATAAAAATGATTTCTGAATGTTCTGTGCCAGGTCCATACGAAAAATTCTGAGACGACGTAGAAGATTCCTATGAGTGGAACATATGTATATCGGTCGGAAGCGACAGCAAGCCCTATGGGTAAAAGCTGTATTACCGGAAGGAGCGTAATAAAGTAGAATGAACTGCCCCAGGCCACCTTTTTTGTATATCTTGCCGAATAAAAGACAGCCAAAGCGAGTGCAGAAAATATTGCCGGTGCAGCTATATACTGGAAATGTGAAAAAAGATTGCCATCAATAGGGTACCTGTAAAGGGCTGCAAGTTTCAGCGGAAAAATCATTTTAAAGAGATAAAAAATATATCCATGAAATGCCACAATGATGCTTATAGGAAAGGAAAAAACAGATTCCGAATGTGTCGCTGGTTGCTGGGCAAATAATGTGACAACACCGGAGAGGATAGAGAAAATGAAAAAGGGTATTTTTTCAACGATGGTGCGATAGCCAATTTTTCTATCTCTTATATAATCCATGGTGAAAAGCACAAGAGGAAGAGTAACAGCCATTGGTTTAGAAAGGATCGACAGGAGAAAGAAAAACAATGTAAAAAGATAGTACTTACGTTCAGATTTTTTCTCCAGATATGAAAGATAACAGATAAGCGAAATTATGTAAAAAAAGGTATAGAGGACATCTTTTCTCTCTGATATCCATGCGACGGATTCGACGTGCAGGGGGTGAATCCCGAAGAGCAGTCCGGTGATAAAGGCAACAGGAATACTGCGACTTAGACGCAGGATGAAGAAAAAAACGACAACGCAATTAAGGAGGTGCAATATCAGATTCACCGCATGATAAGGGATTGGGTTCAATTTGAAGAAAAAGTATTCCCAGGCGTATGAAATAATGACAAGGGGATGATAATTACCCATGACAGGGGTAGTTAAAATAGCCTTTAAATTGTCCATTGAGATGTTTTTAATGAGGTAATTTTTTAGGATATAGACTTCATCATCCCAGACGAAACCGTTCTTCAAGCATGGAGAGTAGGCTATTGCAGTAATAATAATGATAAAGCAGATCGCAAGAGATAAAATCAGGTATCTCTTGTTTTTGACTATGCCGTTCAAATGTCGCATTATTATTTTATCGTCAGTTATTATACTAAAAAAAAGAAAAGTACTCTAAATTTGTTTCAAAAATGGTGACAAAAATCATTACCAGGAACCTCTTTTTTTATGATAAAATCAAGCATATGTATTACAATGTATATCCAACATAGCGGAATAAAAAGAGTTTTTAAATACAATGACATGCCGAACAAAGATAATCTATTTTTTTAAAAAATGTGACAAATATCACTTTACATTGTTAATGAATATGTTAAACTACCGATAATGGTATTACTACATATTTTATTCTAATGGAGGTGTTTTATGTTGCAGATTCACAGGAACAAAAAAGGTTTTACGTTGATTGAGTTGCTTATTGTTATCGCCATCATCGGTATCCTCGCGGCGATAGCGCTCCCCGCTTATTTGGACTACGCGAAAAAGTCGCGTCTTACGGAGGCATTCAACACGATAGGCGCTGTAAAGACAGGCCTTGTTGCGTATAGTACAGAGCGGTCAGACACAACGAACTTTGGCACCCTCGCAGGAATAGCTGAAGTACAAAATGCTTCAGGCGTATCGATTCCCACAAAATATATTCAAAATATGTCAGCCGTTGGTCAGACCAGTGGGGCGCCGTATATATCGATACAGACGACGTTGAACGGAATAGATAGCGCTATCAATGGTTCAACGCTCAGCATGAATGCAAACGATGTAAATCTTCAAACTTGGTCATGGACTGGTGGTAGTTTACCAGCTAAGTTTCAGCCCAAGAACTAATTACTGCTCATGAGAATAAAAGGGGGCTTCGGCCCCCTTTTTTGAGCCTGATAATTTTGGGGAGTGTATGGGACAAAACGGATTCACCCTTATTGAACTGATTATTGCCATGCTGGTTCTTTTTTCTATTACGGTCATTGCACTGCCCATGCGCGCCGTGCAGGTAAAAAAGTCAGAACAGGTCCGCGCGAAGGTACAGCTCATGACCATTAAGGAATCCCAGGAAAAGTACAAAATGGAACACGGGAAATACACTTCGGACACCACGAAGCTCGCGGGCTGGAAGGCGGGCACGAAAAAATACCGGTTTGACGTGGCCTATGCTGACAGATCCCGTTTTATGGTTCAGGCGCATGGTGACACCGATTTTGATAAGGTCTATGACGATGATATATGGACCATTGACCAGAGCGGAACGCTTAAGCAGATAAGATGACGCGGGGAGAAGATGGATTATCTGACCCCTATAATAATTTTCATATTCGGCGCCGCCATCGGCAGCTTTCTCAACGTCTGCATATACCGGCTGCCGCGTAGTAAATCTATCATAAGACCGAACTCATTCTGTCCGGCCTGCGAAAGACCGATAAAATTCTATGATAATATTCCTATCGTGAGCTACATTATCCTCGGCGGGAAATGCCGCCACTGCGGCGCGAAGATTTCCAGGAGATATCCCTTTGTTGAATTGATAACGGCGATACTGTTTCTGATTTTTTACCGCCGGTTCGGATTGTCCTATGAATTGCTTGCCTGCATGATATTTGTTTCACTCCTTATAACCATATCTTTCATTGACTATGACTTCCAGATTATCCCCGATGTGCTGAGCATCGGCGGATTGGTTCTGGGATTATTAATAGCTTTTATACGGCCCGGTTTCCGGTTTATGGATGCTTTCTACGGTGTGCTCATCGGGGGCGGGGTGCTTTTTATCATTGCCTACGGATACCAGTTGATCGCGAGAAGGGAAGGCATGGGTGGAGGAGACATAAAGCTTCTTGCCATGATCGGTTCCTTCACGGGTTTCAAGGGTGTTCTCTTTTCTCTCATCGGAGGGTCCATCATCGGGAGCCTCGTGGGCATACCCCTTATGCTCATGAAGAAGGAAAATATGAAATACGCCATACCCTTCGGGCCTTTTCTCTCGCTTGCGGCGCTCATATTTCTCTTTACAGGGGACAGGTTCATGGACGCCTTGTTTCATTTTATTCTGGGGCGATAATGTGAAAACGGGGAGGATAATTTTGGGTGTTGATTGTATGGAGAAACGAAGTGTTGATAGAAGAGGAGGAAATGTAAGGATGAAAAATTTCATGAGTAAAAAGATGGGGATTGTCCTTGTTTCCTTTGCGCTTATAGCCTTTTGTGCGCAAGCGAGTCTTGCCGATGACGGATTGTCTTTAACCGGTGTTGTCAGATCAGTTGACAGCGCGACCGGAATTATCAGTGTGGACGTGACATCGGAAGGGTGCAGGGGTGTAAGGACATTTAAGGTACCTGATACCGTTAAAGGAGATTTGAACGCGTCATTCGTCGGCAAGAAACTCAACTTCAAAATCGATGGTGTTATTTGTGAGCGCGGAAGGATATATAACATAATATTTTAGCGAGGAGCAGCCATGAAGAAACTTTTTCATATAATTTTACTTTCCCTGGTATTACTGGTGAGCCCCTCCTTTTCGGAGGCGCAGACTATGGATAATTATTGCCAGATACCGTCTTCTATCAGCGCTCCTGTACCACCCAATGTAATGTTTTTGATTGATACCAGCGGGAGCATGTCGTGGTGCGCTTATACAGGAGATTCCTGCAGCACAGTCGCATATCCGTATTCAGCGACCACCACATATGAAGGATACTTTGATCCTGAGAAGTATTACGCCCCCGATGGAAGCGGCGTATATGTCGAGGTCACACCTACGGGACTTCCCTGCGTGAAGACGTGTGTTGATTGGAAATGCTATAATTGGCCTTTCGGTGCCGAATGCGACTATACTCCGGGAACCCATAGCTGCAGTTCCAAGAAGTATGCATGCTGCCAGAGTTACACACAGTCCGGGGATTGCGGCGTGGAGACGGGCAATTATCTCAATTATCTCCACATGAGAAGAATTGATGTCCTCAGGTGGGCGCTAACGGGAGGTAAACCCGATAGCTGCGATAATGAGACGGACACGAAGTGTAATCCTGACCTCTATCTCGATCCTAAACCTGACCAGTTAAGCTGCGACGCCACAGGCTGCATCCTGAGGGCTTACGACGGGACAAAGGTGAAGGCCCGGTATGACAGGATAGACGGGGTCAACGGCGGTCTTCTGTATCAACTCAAATTTGACCTTGAAACAAAACCATATATCGGCGCCATGTTTTTTAATAACAATGGTATAGTAAAAACGGTTTATATCGGCGATTTCACCGCTTCAAACGAAATTGATACGATGAGTCCCTTTAAAAACGTTATCACTTCGGTCAATTATCAGCCTGTTGGAGGTTCCACCCCAACGGGGCCCGTCATGTGGGATGCCCTCAACTACTACGCGCAGAATGACTCAAGATATGGGGGACCGGCGCCGCAGACAGGTTTAGGTTCAGAGTGGAAGAACCCCATGAACCGCTGCTTTGACACGAACCTGAGCGGTGACTGTCAAGGGAGCGAGTATCAGTTCGTTCCCTGCTCAAAGAATTTTGTTATCCTCATGACTGACGGTCAGTGGAACAGGGGAGGGTATCCGGTCAATTCCTATTGCAAAATAGATGGCGATACCATAGAGACTGAATCGCCTGACCCTGTGGTGGCAGCGTACAAAATGCATAAAATCGGATTTACGAATGTCGCGGCCATTCCCCCCACCACGAGTTACGTGGAGTCGGTTTATACTGTTGGTCTCTGGCTCGGCGGGACTGGCGAGCAGTCTTTAAAAAATGTGGCAATGTACGGCTCCTTCAACAGGTCAAATACGTGGCCCGGCGGCACGAGCGGGTATCCCCTGGACACCTGCAGCCCCGTCAATGATTGCTGTAACACCGCCGACTGCGGAAAGGGAAGTCCGTGCACCGCTTTGCCGGCATCTTCTCCGGATTGGGATTCAAATGGCGATGGAATTCCGGACACCTTCTTCAAAGCGGATGATGCGGCGGGAATTAAGGCCAAGATCGCGGAAATTATCCTGGAGATCATGCGCCGTGTCTCTTCGGGCAGCGCCGTTTCCATTCTTTCCTCCAGCGAAGGTACGGGAGCCAACCTCCTGCAGGCCGTGTACTATCCGAGAAAGGCATTCGGTGCCACGGAGATAGAATGGATCGGAGAGATGCAGAACCTGTGGTATTACGTTGATCCTTATCTCGCAAGTTCCACCATACGGGAGGATACAAATATTGTAGACGGCGCAGACGGAAAAAACATACTCAACCTCAGTGATGATTATGTTTTAGAATTGTATTTTGATCCTCTCGATGGTAAAACAAAAGCGAAGAGATACTCCACCGACAACGAAGGCGGGAGCAAAACCTATATTGATACGGTACAACTCGACGATATAAAAAATCTCTATGAGATAGGATCAGTGTTGTTTAACAGGACATCCTCCAGGACAGTTTACACAACAACAGATGAAAGCACCTTTATAGATTTTTCAACGGCAAATAAATCAACATTGAGGGATTATCTGCAGGCGGCAGACGATACCGAGTCGGAAAAGATCATAGACTACGTGCACGGGATAGACCAGGCAGGATATCGAAGCAGGACCGTAACAATAGACGGCACAACCGCTGTATGGAAGCTCGGAGATATAGTAAACTCATCGCCGCGCATGCAGTCTTCAGTGCCCTTGAACAGCTATTACAAGTCTCCGCCGGACGGCTATTCGGATACAACATATCGCGCGTATATCGACAGCAGCATGTACAAAGAACGAGGAATGTCCTACATAGGCGCTAACGATGGAATGTTGCACGCCTTCAAGCACGGTATTCTTGAACAGGTCTGGTCAACCCCTTCGCCCCAGCAGAGCGATGAAAAGGCCAGATTAAGAAACCCTGACGGGACAACTCCTCTCGGTACGGAGATCTGGACTTACATCCCGAAAAATACCCTTCCCTACCTGAAATACCTCGCTGATCCTGATTACTGCCACCTTTTTTCCGTAGATGGATCAGCTATTATGTTTGACGCGAGCATTGAGAATGTTGACACAACGAACGGAACCACACCTGATGATTATTCTAATGACACAAAGACGCAGGCAAGCTGGAAAACTGTCCTCATAGGCGGAATGGGTTTAGGCGGCGCCAGCAAGATTACAGGCCATTCGTGCACGACCGGTGCCTCAGGAACCTGCGTCAAAACACCGAGGACTGACCCTGCTGACGCGACAAAAGGATTGGGTTATTCTTCCTATTTTGCTATTGATATTACCAATCCTGACAGTCCGTCGCTCTTGTGGGAGTTCTCAAACCCTAATCTGGGTTTTTCCACGTCAGGCCCTGCTGTTGTGAGGATCGGTGACGCGTCGAAGAACGGTAAATGGTTCGCGGTTTTTGCCTCCGGTCCTACCGGCCCGCTAGATACGATTGAGCGCCAGTTCCTCGGGAAATCCGACCAGAATTTGAGGCTTTTTATCCTTGATCTGAAAACAGGTAATCTATTGAGAACGATAGATACGGGTATAGCGGAGGCTTTTGGCGGTTCTCTCTATAACGGCACCATCGATACGGACAAGGGAGACATCACATCAGGCGGACGTTACAAGGATGACGCGATCTACCTTGGTTATACAAAAAAGGATTCAACAACATGGACCAAAGGTGGAGTTATAAGAATACTCACAAGGGAAAGCGATAACCCCGCTGATTGGGTATGGAGCCACGTCATAGAAAATATCGGTCCTGTAACGAGTGCTGTCACGAAGCTTCAGGACAGAAATAAGAAGAACCTATGGCTCTATTTCGGATCGGGAAGGTTTTTCTACAGACTGCAATCCGGGGTGGACGACGTGAACGGGCTGCGGTCTATTTATGGAGTGAGGGAGCCCTGTTATAATGATACAACAGGATTACCGCCGGGGCCGGTCAATGATATCAACCCGAATTGCACGAAAACAGTAACTACAGGGCTGGAAGACCAGTCCGAAGACGCGCCCGATGCCACACTTCCTACAGGATCAACAGGATGGTACATTAATCTTGCCGCCACAAGCGGGAACGATGGCGCGGAAAGGGTCATCACAGATCCATACGCGGTATCCTCCGGCGCGGTCTTTTTTACCACCTACACTCCCTCGACTGATGTATGCGCCGAGGGTGGGAGTACGGCCATCTGGGCAGTGAAGTACGATACCGGCGGTGTGGTCTATTTATCGGGCATGGCCCTTACCCAGGTATCAACCGGGGCCATTCATGAATTACCCTTGAAGACCGTCTTTACACAAAGGGGGAACAGGAGGACCGCTCTGATGACAGGTATGCCTCCCAAAGGGCAGGGCCTGTCAATTCTCATCGGCCCCAAGCCAATAAGGAAAATATTGCACATGAAGGAAAAATGAGGAACGATAAAGGATTGACGCTTGTTGAATTGATTCTTGTTATTGGAATCTGCGGAATACTCGCGGCGATCGCCGCCGCGAGTATGACGAATCTTGTCAGAAAGGGGCGCATAGAGAACCAGACGAGACGGATATATGCCGATCTTAACAACGCGCGGCTTAGGGCGATGAACAATAACATGATGCATTTTTTTCGCATTGTCGGCAATTCCTATGAGATCTGGGCCGATACGAGCAACACCGGCGCAAATTATGAGACCTATGACGGAGGTGATTCCCAGGTATTGCAGAGAGGAGGGGCGGATATTGTGCCTTTTACCTTCTCAGGCGCAGTCCCGGGCAGTGAGGCTACACAGGCAAATAATGGAATCAGGTTCAACGCGCGGGGCCTTGCGAGCACGCAGGGAACAATATGCGTTGGAGGCAACGATGTGGTGACGCAGCCTCAGACGAATTGTGCAGTAGTCAGCACTACAAAAACAAGACTGGGGTGGATCAAAATTCAAGATATAAAAAATGGTGACTGCGATGCGGATCATTGTCGTGAAGTTCAGTAAGCAAGCAAAGGGTTTCACGCTCATCGAATTGATGGTTGCCGTGGCGATCCTCATGATCAGCATGACTGCCATCCTCCATGCCACCATCCACTATCACCGCATTAATATTGAAAACGCCATGAGGAATGAATCAATGCGCGTTGTGGAAGCGCAGATGGAAGAGCTTCGCGGTCTGCAATTTGCTCAATTGGTTCCCGGAGGGCCTTACACCCCCGCGTCTCAACCGACAAGGAGAATCAGGAACATAAATGTTACCTACCATGTAAACTGGACAATAGAAAGTATATCGTCGAACAGCGTGGCCATCAGGGTCAATGCAACGTGGGACTACAGGGGCATTACCCATCGCCACAACGCGTCGACAATCATCAGCACGGAAGTGTGAAATGGGCCAGATCAAAAAACATACAAGGAACAGGCAAAGCGGGTTTTCTTTGCTGGAATTGCTCATAGCCATAGCCATACTTGCCATCATTATGGCCATGAACAGCACCCTGCTGCAGGAGATGATCCGGGGTAAAACACAACAAGGCGCCATTGTGGCGTCACAGTTTGAGACAAGCCTTGGACTTGAGATATTGAGAAACGATCTCGGGAACGCCGGATTCGGCCTGCCCGACCAATTTGAAATGGGAATAGTCTATACTGAGATTGCCGGGAACCCAGGTTTGCAGTTTAATGACGCGCCAAGCAATGTCCCGAGGGCTCTTGCCCACAGTAATGACATCAGCGCCATCGCTCCTTACGCAAGCACGGGATACCTTGCCAATTCTGATTATGTTGTCATTAAATCGCCGGCCGTGGGTATGAATAAAGCATCGGGAAAGTGGACATACATTGACAGTGTCGCTGCAGATTATGTACAGATTTGGAATGACCCGAGCCTCGATATGGAGAATAATGATTATATGGTTGTCATCAGGGCGCGCTCATCAGCTACGGATTTGGCAAGACTTGAAGTTGTCTCAGATGCCAGTGGTATTAGGTATGCCCCTCAATACAACGGTTCAACACTTGGAGCTGCCGACCAGGGTTTTCGACCTCCGATGCCTCCCACAGGTGATCGGTATATTGCCTATGGTGTTGATAAAACCGACCCGGCAATGCCTTTCAACAGGACTGACTACTATGTGCGCAGGACGGCAACCAACACCAGTGCCGGTTGTGCCCCAAACACAGGTACATTTTTCAAAGCAGTGGCGAACCAGTCCGGAGACGGTCAATTTACAACATATCCCATCGTTGACTGTGTGGCAAATATGCAGGTAGTCTTCGGACTTGATCAGAATCCTACTGACAGTGTTACTGTCGATACATGGAAAAACACTCTTACAGATAGCGACGACGCGACACCACTCACCGCACTGCAGATCAAGGAACGGGTCAAGGAAATACGGGTGTATATACTGGCTCACGAGGGGTCGTATGACAGGGGATTTCGATACAGCGGCGGCAATACCATTGTGGTGGGGCGTGATGTTGCGACCGGCAGGAATGTAGACTTAACAGCGTTTCAGGATGCTGGCCACCCTTGGGACCGATACCGCTGGAAGATATATACCATTTCTGTAAAGCCCCGAAGTTTTTATTAAAGAGGATCTTTTATGAAAATACGTCCCAATAAAAAAGGTGTTGCCCTTGTGCTAGTTTTGGTGATTGTCGTGCTCTCAGCGGCACTTCTGGCAGTCATCATGTATTATTCTATGACAGGGACGGAAATCTCCGGTTTGCAGAGAAAGTACGAAACGTCAAAAGAAGCCTCCCTTGGGGCTGTTGAGATATTTACGAAGGATATTATCCCCAGTGTTTTACAGAATCAAGGCGCCGGTTTGTCCGGAATTACAGGAGCGCTTACTCAGGGAGTCGGTATTGTTGATTCTGTTGTTCCGGTTTCATCAAATGCCTGTTTTCTCAGCAAACTGACGTCGACGACAGGTAGCTGGGCAGGTTGTGACGCTCAGGCCACCAATACGGACCCTACTGCTGTGCCAGATATAACCTTTAACCTGTTGAGCGCTGCCGGGTCAACCCGTCCCTATGTGGTAAACGCGAAAATCATCGATACTGCAGCCGGTAATTCAAGTATGAGCGGTATGAATCTCGAAGGCGCCGGAGTTGTCGAAACGGGATTGGGCGAAATAACGACCCGCCATTTCCCCTATCTGTATACGATGATGGTCCAGGGACAGCTTCAAAACAGCCAGACAGAGCGAACAAACCTTGAAATCCTCTATGCCTACTAAAAGACAAAACATACCTGTCAGAAAGAAAGCCGCGAAAAAACCTGAAAAAAATAAGACCTTTCTTCTCGTCGCAGCCATAATGGCAGTTTTTATTATCATTATTATCGCCGGATATGTTTTTTTTAAGGGGCCGTCGGATTTAACAATGGATAGTCCTAGGAAAGGGGAAGAACCATTTAACGCCGATGGGCAAGTTGTTCCTGTTCCAGACAGAGGCTTTCAGGCTGCCGTGGAGAAGGCGAAGCTCCAACTGGAATCTGTCGATAACAAGGATATCATGAAAGTAATTGTCGAAAAGACTACGGGAGCGAATAATAAAGAAATCATGTATACGTATGAATGGTCCATCAACGGACAGCCAACCGGAAACGGAAGCGACAGCATCAGCGGATTCAAGCGGGGAGATAAGGTTTCCGTGAAGATAACACCGTTTGATGAAGAAAAAAGAGGACAGCCGCGGACACTGGTCCTGGATGTTCAGAACACAACGCCGAAAGTTACCCCGGCGAAGGAACCGAAATATGACGGCAAAGTATTTACCGCGCAGATCAATGCTTCTGATCCCGACGGCGATACCTTATCATATGAACTGCTCAGCGGTCCTGAAGGTATGGTGATAGATAAGAAGAGCGGAATGATACACTGGACGGTAAAAGAGGATAAAGAAGGCGATTATCCTGTCAAAACAAGAATAGCTGACGGGCATGGAGGCGAAACAACCTATGAGTTAACGGTGACGATACCAAAAGAACTTCCGATGCCCGAAACCCCGCCGAAAAAAACCCCGTGATTTTTTACGCTTATTTTCATTACGATTGGTGAGTACTATGCCAAATATACCTGTCCGCCGATATGTACTTTTCATAGTCTATTGTCTCGTGCCATTCCTGGGAGGCAACCATCTCCCTTTATTTTATGTCACCATTGACAAATTCTGGATAGAAAACGTTTTTCTTCTTTCTCTCATTATCTCATTAATGATTATATTGCTCAATCGAAAACAGGTCGGAGATCTTGCCTTTGGAAAATTCTTTCTTTTTTTTACGCCATTCTTAGCAATTAACATAATCAGCCTTTTTTTTACGTGGAACATTCTCGATACTCTGCAGGAGATCAATATACTCCTGTGGGTAGTGGGTGCAGTATTTCTTGCGGGCGGATTTCCCGACAAAGACCTTATTCTGAAAGCCTTTATTCTGGGAGCTTTCCTGTCATCTATCTGCGCTGTAATGCAGTTTACCGTGGTCTATCCCGCGCTCCACGATACCTTTCGGAATAGCAGGTATGCTTCCCTTATCGCGAGTCAGACAATCCCTTTTTCCTCATTTCTGTATCATAATATTTTCGGAGGATACCTTGCGTCGGTTATTCCTATTTCCCTTTATTTTGCGGTCTTCAGAAGAAATATCATTTATTCGGTTACGACAATAGTCATCCTTACAGGTTTAATCCTTACCACGACCAGAATCGGAATTGGCCTGGCCACACTTTCGATTTTGGCGTTGTTGATAGTGTCATTGAAAGATCGCGATCTGAAACGCCTTGTCCATATAATAGGGCTAACATGCGCGGGGGTGCTCCTCGCGGTGCTCATTATGAATATTAATGTGAAAAGTTCACCAAAGGGTGTTCAGAAGGAAATAGCCCAGAAAATAACGGGCATCCCCACACAGATAAAAACATTAAACACCCGTACGGAAATCTGGAAAGCCGGTCTCAGGGCATTTGTCCATAAACCGTTGCTTGGATACGGTGCGGGGACTTTTGAGTACCCCTACAAGAAGTATTATGATGGTGGTTTTGGGACGAAGTACGCACACAGCGCTTTAATCAAGATTGGAGTTGAACTGGGAATTATCGGTCTTTTATGCTGGTTCTTTTATCTTGCGGGATGTTTTTTCTGGATACGGGATTCTGATTGGGACAGAAAGAAAGTCTGCGTTTTATTTTCTTTGTGTTCGTTTTTTCTTTTCAGTATTCTGGATTTTTCATTCAATGCCCCGGCGCACGTGATTACTTTTTATCTGCTTTCGAGTTGGTTTATTTCTCATCATGAAGAAAAAAAGGTAAAATGCGAAAAAAACAATGCATTGGTAATCAGCAAATATGGAATAATTGCTGCCTTGATGTTTTTCTGTATAGTCTCTTTTTATTTTACAATGAGGGTTAATCTGGCGGACAAGGCAATAGAAAACGGCACAGCCATGGAAGAAAATGGTTTTGCTCTTGCCGGAGCCTTTAACGCTTATGAGGACGCGATTAAAAAAATGCCCTTTAATAATGAAGGTTTTATAAAAGCTTCAACGGTGCTCATCGCGGGTGGCAATAATGAAAAGAATGACGGAAAGAAAGAAGAAATAAAATCGGTTCTTTCAGGGTATCTGAAAAAAATGGAGAAAATTAATGACAAGGATTCCGAATTATTTTACACGATGGGCATCGGATATGTAACATTAGATGATAAAGAAAAAGCCAGTCATTATCTCATGGAAGCTGTCTCTTACCTGCCATCTTCGGCGTATTATGTTTTGGGGCTGGCGGAATATTATTTCGATCTTGGGAATTTTGAAAAGGCAAGGCAGACGATTAAGTCCTTTGATATCTATAAAAACAATTATGAAATAACAAGAAATCCCAACGGGTTTTACGTCTACTTGATGAAAGACCTTGAGGCTGAAATTGCATTCAGAGAAGGTCATAAACAGAAGGCCCTGACTCTCGCCCTTGAGAATTTTGAAGACGCTGCAAGGGAAAGATTTCTCATAGCAAGCGCACGAGCGAGGCAATTGGTCGGGAAAGACGCGGTTATCAATCATTTGAGGAAAAGAGCTGATCAGATAAAATCAGAAGAAGCCGGGAAATAGTATGCCTCATGAGTCTTTCCTGTCAAAAGTGATTGGCATATAAAAACTGTGTAGTAGATAAATATCTTTAGTATTGATATAATAAAGTTGTATATAAGACATCAGCATGATTGAAATAAACATTCGCAGTGGCGATTATTTATTTGATATTGTGTAAAGATTGGATGCCAGAGTGAACCATAGATTACAGCATATCATTGATATTATCATTGTTCTCACGCAAAAAGAACTGAAAGTACGATACAAAAGCAGTGTATTAGGGTATCTCTGGTCTGTGGCACATCCGCTGGCTTTTGCGCTCGTGTTTTTTGTGGCATTTAAGGTTGTGGTGAGAATACAGATTGAAGATTATGCGCTCTTCCTGATTGCCGGAATGTTCCCATGGCAATGGGTTGCGAACTCTGTCAATGCGGCTCCGTTGTTCTTCCTTGGCAATGCATCAATAATCAAAAAGGTGAATTTTCCGAGGAACCTCATCGTCTTTTCCCAGGTGTTGCAGGATATGGTTCATTTCGTTTTTTCTATTCCAGTTCTTTTGCTGTTTATGTTTTTCTATGGAAAGACACCCTCGGTTTCATGGTTCTACGGAATTCCAATTTTACTGGTGATGCAGTTTTTCCTTATTTACGGGTTGTGTCTGTTTATTTCTTCCGTGAATCTTTTTTTTAGAGATCTCGAAAGATTGACGACAATCTTTATGATGCTCCTTCTTTATTTCACTCCTGTGATATATTCAGAAACGATGATTCCAGACAAATACCGTATCTATATGCATGCCAATCCGCTTGCGTCGTTTATAGTCAACTGGAGAAACCTGTTACTTAAAGGAAATATTGACTGGACTCTAGTTCTGGAAAGCTTGATGTATGCTCTGATCATTTTCGGTGTCGGACAAATAACATATAAAAAGCTGAATGGACGTTTTGCAGAGGTGCTATGAGTGATCCAGTAATTGTATTTGACAATGTGAGCAAGAGTTATCCCTTATATCATCATGTAAGAGGTGGATTAAAAAATTTTCTTTTCAATCTCCCCAAGGCAATGAGCACGCTTAGAACTCCACATTTTGAAGCGTTGAGGGATATCTCATTCGAGGTAAGTCAGGGAGAGACTCTTGGGATAATTGGGAAAAATGGTGCCGGGAAAAGCACTCTACTTGGACTCATTGCCGGTGTGCTCAAGCCGAATAAAGGTTTGGTTACTGTCAAGACGAGGGTATCGCCGCTTCTCGAACTCGGTGCTGGTTTTCATCCTGACCTGACAGGACATGAAAATATTATTCTCAATGGTGTACTCATGGGTTTACGTAGAGATGAGGTTCTTAAAAAACTTGATGAGATAATAGACTTTTCTGAGATCGAAGATTTTATCGATCAGCCGATCAGGACGTATTCAAGCGGCATGCTGGCAAGGCTTGGTTTTTCAGTAGTGGCTAACCTTGATCCGGAAATGCTCCTCATAGATGAAATCCTTGCTGTCG
This sequence comes from uncultured Syntrophus sp., assembly GCA_964644085.1. Taxonomy (GTDB): domain Bacteria; phylum Desulfobacterota; class Syntrophorhabdia; order Syntrophorhabdales; family Syntrophorhabdaceae; genus PNOF01. Next base: position 54,435 of record CAZXVZ010000001.1, read on the forward strand.
GTGATACAAAGTTCCAATCTAAATGCATAGACAGAATGACATATTTTAAAAGAACAAATGTCACTATGGTGTTTGTCTCGCACCATATGCCGAACATAGAAAAAATCTGCGACAGAGTAATGTGGATTGAAAACCATGTTGTAAAAATGATCGGAGATACTAAAACGGTGGTTAAATCATATGTTTCGTAAAAATGGTAGAAATACCGACAAACATTGCTCCGTAGTGAAGAGAAGTGAGCCAATTTATGTCACGAGACCTTTTTTGCCACCACTTGAAGAATTTCAAAAATATCTTGAAGACATTTGGGCATCGAAACAACTTACGAATCAAGGCAAGTACCATCAGCTG
>CAZXVZ010000002.1:0-50466 GCA_964644085.1 uncultured Syntrophus sp.
GAGATGGAATCTCGTGACTGGAGTTCAGACGTGTGCTCTTCCGATCTCAGAAACCACAAGATACTTTTTCTCTTTTTGGAACTTGAGATTTGTTACTTGGTTATTATTTTCCTGTTTGGACCTTGTGATTTGGTAATTGGTCATTGTTTTTCACTTGGAATTTGTGATTTGGTCATTGGTCATTTGATCCTTGTGCGCATTGACATACTGCGGCCCGCAATGTTACAGTAAGCGATGGAAATATTGAAGAAATTACGTTCCCGGTTCAATCTGTATATGCTGAAAGAACTGATCATTACTCTCCTGGTTTCTATAGGGGTGCTTACATTTATCCTTATTCTCAGCAGACTCGGCAAACTTGCCGATCTTGTAATAAACAAAGGGGTAGGTTTATCTGATATTCTTTTCTTGATCATCTATTCCGCACCTCCTTACCTAACATTCACGCTACCAATGGCATTTCTTCTTTCCACTATCGTTGTTCTCGGCAGGCTCTCTTCGGAAAATGAGATTCTCATATTAAAATCAAGCGGCGTGAATTTAAGAAATCTTCTTACACCTATTATCGCTCTTGGTTTGTTTATAACCTTCTGCGGTCTGCTCAACACAAACCTGTTCCTGCCAAAAAGCGGGGTGCTCTTCAGAAACACGCTCATCAACGTCATTAAGAAAGGGGTTTCTGTTGAAGACAAAGAAGGGGTATTTAATGATACCATACCCGGTATCGTCATCTACATTGACAAAGCGGACACACAAAAGAAAGTTCTAACGGGAATCGTGGTGTCAGATGACAGAGACAAGGATGTAAAACAAGCCATATCCGCGGAAAAAGGATATATTAACATAAATCCGGATACCATGGATCTTTATTTCGCGCTCGAAAAAGGAAGTCTCCACCGATGGGAAAAAATAAAGGATACATACGGCACCATTGTCTTTGAAAATTACACGTTTTCCATGAATCTCTCTTCAATGGTCCGCTTTGGCGGTGAGCTAAGAAAATCCTGGTATGAAATGGACAGAAAGGAATTGAACAAAAATCTCGCAGCTGAAAAAAACTATGCCAAACGATATGATATACTCCTTGAGTTGTATAAGAAGATAACTATTCCCTTTTCGTCGCTCGCGCTTATGTTTCTCACCATACCTCTCGGCGTCAGGAGAAGAATAGAAGGTAAGTTCTCCGGTACACTGTACAGTCTTCTTGTATTCGTAGTGTATTATATACTTATGGCATTTACAGAAAACATTGGGAAGACAATCCATCTGTCTCCCCTTCTTACCGCTTTTCTGCCCGATCTTATTATTGCAGCAACGGGACTCTACCTTCTCAAACACATAAATGAAGAAGAACACACAACCGTATCGCATAAAATAAAGTATCTCTGGACATATTGCTTTGAAAAAACTCGATAGATATCTCATTGCTAACATAATTAAATACCTGCTCATCACCGAATTCGCAGGGATTATCATGTTCATCACCATCGAGTTCTTTGAGCATATGGACATCTTCACCCGGTCTTTCCCTAATTTTCTTCTCAGCATAGCCTATCTTCTTCTGAGATCACCGTATTACATCCACCTCATCCTTCCTCTGGCTTTCCTTATCTCTATACTGATACTCCTCATCCTCATGGTCAGAGACAACGAAATGATCGTTGCCAGAACCTCCGGCATCAGCACCGCGTCACTTATGAAGCCCTTTCTTGCTTTCTCTCTCGTCCTGGTAATATTCTCGTTTATTCTCGCGGAATGGATTATTCCGCTCACTTCCAGCGCTTCCGATTATCTATATCGAGTCAAGATAAAAGGTGAAGAAGCGCGGGTATACTTCAAAAACAATAGTATATGGTTTAAAAGAAATAATATAATCTATAACATTGATTTTTTTGACGCGAAAAAAGACACGATAAAAGGACTGACTGTTTTGGAATTCTCAGAAACATTTTATGTTACAAAAAGATATGACGCGAAAGAAGGCATATTCAAAGACGGCGCATGGTACTTTACGGATGTCAAGGAACGCACATTTGATGAAAAAGGGTTAAAGACAAAAAAGACTTACGAGCAGTTCAAAGACCTTCTTCAGGAGCCTCCGTCAATTTTCAAGGTCGCCGATAAAAACCCCGAGGACATGGGATACAGGGAACTTTCCCGTTACATAAGCCGGCTTAAGCGTGATGGTCATGATGTCAAGAGATATCTTGTCGATCTATACGATAAAATAGCGTTTCCATTCATTAATCTCATCATGGTCTTTGCCGCCTTTTCTGTCGGGCTCAGGTATATGAAAACAAAACATATTTCAATCGGCATTTTTACGGGAATTTTACTCGGGGCTTGTTATTGGGTTTTCCATTCCGTCTCCCTTTCGCTTGGTTATTCCGAAATCTTTCCTCCTCTATTTGCCGCATGGTTTTCAAACCTGCTTTTCATTTCTTCGGGAGTGATCGGCATCATAACTTTAAGGACATAATGTTAATAAAACATAAAATAAATTCCGGCAAGTTTCTCATGAAAGGGGTAATCTCGTGAAGGCATATCTTGATATAGAAACTGATCGTAAAGGTAGAATTTGTGTATTCGGTCTTTCTATCGAAAATAACGGTTTTCTCCAGTGGTATGGTGATGACATAAAAACGAATAACATTGAACGTGAATTGAGCAATATAAAAACAATTATCACATTCAATGGTGATCTTTTTGATCTGCCGAGAATCAAGGAATCACTCAATATCGATCTGAAAGCGCAGTGTATTTCCCGTGATCTTTTTAAAGAAAAAAAGAAACTTGGTATCAAGGGCGGTCTGAAGCAACTTGAGAAGATGTTCGGTATCGAACGAAAAACAGAGGGAATGAACGGATATAAGGCAATGTGGTTATGGGAAAATTACAAAAGATACGACAACCGTGACGCCCTTAATCTCTTGCTCGAATATAATAAAGAAGATGTTATAAACCTTATTCGCCTCGAAGAGATATTGGAGAGCCTCAGAGAAAAATGAACATGACAGAACCTTTTGAAATTTCCTCAACGTTTAACACAATCAGCGGAATAATGGTGTTTCCGGAAAGTAAGGGAAAATTCCCCTGCGTTGTCCTCTCACACGGTCTAATCAGTTCAAAGGAAAGTTCTAAATACGTGGCGATCTCTGAAAAATTCGCAGGGGCCGGCATTGCGTCGTGCAGGTTTGACTATCACGGCTGCGGTGACAGCGGGGGCAACATAGAGGAAACCACACTTTCCATACGGCTTGACAATTTAAATGATATCGTCGATTACGTAGTCAGTCATGACAGTGTTGATACCGATAAAATCGGCATTATCGGGAGCAGCTTCGGCGGCACCACGGGTCTCATTAAAGCGGCTCGGGACAAGCGGATCAAGTGTGTGTCTCTCTGGGCAACTCCTTATATTCTGGAGAAAGAAGGGAATGGAAGTATTGACAGCATCTTTTTTCAAGATGAAATTTATGTGGATTTCTTAAAATACGACGTTCTGTCGGAATCAAAGAATGTATCTCACGCGCTGGTGATACACGGTGAGTTAGATGAAACAGTTCCCTGTATTGAAGGAAAAAAAATCTATGAAAACCTTCAGCAACCCAAGGGCCTTGAAATCGTAGAGGGTGGAGATCACGTGTTCTCGAATCCTTCCCACAGAGAGCGAGTTATAGATCTTGCGCTGAATTGGTTCAATAATTACCTCCTCAAGGGCAAATAATCAATTACCAAACCTCAAGTTCCAAACAATAACCAATATACAAATATCAAATAAATCATAATAAATTTGTTTTGACGCTCTTTTACTTGGAATTTGTGATTTGGTAATTGGTTATTACCTTTATGCCTGAAATTTACCTATTGATTGACGTCTTTGCGGGGATGATCAAATAACGAAGGTTGTTTGTGATCCTTATGTGCCGCCATTGATTTAAATTTATCTCTGATTAATTCCCCCACGACATTACTCAAACCGATACCGAGAGCAAGGGAAAGGACAAGTATGATGCCTCCGAAAACAATCAGAAAACTTATTGTAATAATCGTATTCCCGAGACCGACATACTCAAAAACAATACCGAATACAATTACAATCAGGAGGATTCTGACACCTTTTGCAATAAAATCACCGTACTGGAATCGAGAATTCTCACAGGCCAGATATATCGCCTTGGCTATGAAATTGCTGAAAATAATACCCACGATGATAATGACAAAAGACACAATAATAACAGGAAGTGCCGCCGAAATCCGCGAGGCATATTCAGAAAACTGAGAAATACCGGCTATTTCTAAGGCGTACGATAGAAACACCACTACGAAGAGCCAGTATATAATTTTGCTGAGTATCAATGACGGTTGTGTTTCGACGCCGCCTTTTTCAAGAAAGTTGCTTATACCTACTTGCCGTGCCCATTTGTCGAACCGGAATATTTTCAATAGACCGCTGAGAAGTACCTTTACAAGCCAGCTAAAAACAAACCCTACAATCATAATCGCAAGCATCAATAAAATATTCGGGGAAATTTCCAGGAACTTGTCCTTGAGGTCTAGAAACACATCAAGCCAAAACTGTCGAGTAAGCATTTCTTGCATGGAGACATATTATTCAATGTCGCTATATATGTCAATGAAAATCAACGTGAAAAACGATCAAGATGTCTCGAAAATAACAAATTTTTTATGAATTCTCCTATCTCTCCTTTTCATTGGACTTTTTTCCCGTTTTTCTGACTCAAAACCAATTCCGGCAATAAACGAAAAAACATTGAACCTGTTTATTTTTTTATGTTACTTTTTTATTGACATTCTTTGATTATTTGTTTAGAAAAAATAAAAAAAGAAAGGAGGGACATATACATGCCTGCTAAAGTTGATCAAGATGCCTGCACCGGATGTGGAGCCTGTGCCGAGATTTGCCCGGCTGACGCTATTACTGTTGATGATGTAGCAAAGGTTGATGCTGAACTCTGCACCGAATGCGGCGCCTGTACAGAAGAATGCCCTGTAGAGGCTATTACCCTACAAGAATGACCCGCAATTCCATAAAAACATAAAAGGATGGGAACTATCCCATCCTTTTATGTTTACAGATTTATTATTTTCCTGCTAAATACTTTTCACCACAATCTCGGAAAGATCAAGGGCTTTCATGGTTTCACCCTTTTCCTTATCCTTTATGGCATCTTCCATCATAATAAGGCAGTACGGACAAGCCGTGACAACGGTATTAGCTGAAAGCGCGATTGCTTCATCCATTCTCGCGTGGTTGATTCTCTTGTGGTGCTCTTCCATCCAGATTCTGCCGCCGCCGCCGCCGCAGCAGAAGCTTCTGTCATGGTTTCTCTCCAACTCAGCATAGGATCCCTTGCTTATCTTATTCACCACATTTCTCGGCTCTTCAAAAACACGATTGACTCTTCCCAGATAACAGGGGTCGTGGAACGTAATATTTCCTTCAATGGACGGATTAAGCGTGAGCTTACCTTCTTTTACCAGTTTCCAGATAAATTCGGACTGATGGTAGACTTCGAAATTGCCTCCTATCTGCGGATATTCATTCTTCAAGGTATGGTAACAATGGGGACAAGTTGTAATGATCTTTTTGACGCCCAGTTCGTTGAGAAGTTCCACGTTTCCCTGAGCCAGGCCAAGGTAGAGTTCCTCATTACCGCATCTGCGGGCAGGATCACCGCAACAGGCCTCATCCTGACCGAGAATGCCGAAAGAAACACCAGCCTTAGTGAGGATAGTCGCGAAGGATTTTGCGACTTTTCTGTTCCTGTCGTCAAGAGACGCCACACACCCGACCCAGTAGAGATATTCAGCTTCTTGCTCGGCAAGCGTCTTTATGCCGAGATCAGCTATCCATTCCGTCCTCTGCCGTTTGCCCATTCCATAGGGATCATTCTTCTGCTGGAGGTTTTTGAAGAGAAGCCTTGTCTCAGAGGTTGTTTTGCTTAAGGTCAGCGTCAGGTATCTTCTCATTTCAATGTTCTTGTCAAAAGTCGGGATGGATACGGGGCAGTTAACCTGACAGGCAAGGCAGGCTGTACAAGACCAGAGCGTTTCCTCCTGAATTACTTTGTCAATGAGACCATCTTCGTTCTTGACACCCCGCGCTGCTTTTTCCCATTCGGCTTTCAAATCTTGGATAAACTGTTTCGGTGAAAGCGGCTTTTCCGTATTGTAGGCGGGGCAGAGGTCCTGACACCTGCCACACCGCGTGCAGGCATCGAGATCAAAAATCTGGTTCCGGTTAAACCCTTCTATGCTGTTAATGCCGAATTCCTCAGCAGTCTCAAAGTCAGCTATAGGCTGAATGGCACCTCTCGGTGTGTCTTCAACACCTCTGATCATCATGTTGATTGAAGATGTAATAATGTGCAGCAGTTTTGAATAAACGATATATCCTATCAATCCGATCGAGAGCGCCAGATGGAGATACCAGAGTACCATGTGAACAGCCTTTGATTCACCAAAAATACCGGACACTGCCCATCCAACAAAACTCCAGACTTCATAATCCGGGCTCATTGTCGCCGCGATTCTCGCTCCTTCAACAAGAAAACCCGTGATAAGAACCGCAAGTATCCAAAGGAGGATAATAGCATCTTCCGGTTTGTTATCCAGTCTCTTAGGTTTCACCACATATCTTCTGTAGAGGGCGAGCAGAACACCGACGATTGCCATTAATCCCGCAATTTCAAGGATAAAAGAGAAGGTAAGATAGAAATTTCCGATGATGAACTTTATATCAAAAAGGGGTTCGAGAAAATCATCCTGGATAACAATCGTGGCGGTACCGAGAAAGAGAAACAGAAACCCCCAAAAGAGCAGAAAGTGCATGATACCGGGGAAGGATTCCCTGAGAATTGACTTGTGGAACATCCCGTTTGATATGAAATATCCTATTCGCTTGCCCAGCGTCTTTTTAAAATCCACGGGGGAGGGCTTGCCAATCTTCCACATTTTGTATCTTTTCACAATCCCTGCAATGAAAAAATACATCACTATTATGGCAACCGCGTAGGTAATCAGTCTGCCGGTCAATCCTACATTCCAAAGAACTTCTCTCCCGATCTCCTCCATCACGAACCTCCAAGACTTTTTGACATATTTTATCTGTATAAATGCAATAAAATCAATACAAATGTGACAAATTTCACGTATTTTTATGTCCCATAAGTCCTATAGCGAATAAAGACAGGGCTTGAGAGAAGAATTTTGTGCTCAAGCTCACAATTTATAGGCTTTTTTTCTTGACAGCTTTTTCTGTATTCTGGTAAGGTAATATTAAAGAACCAAAGGGTTGTTATGAGAAAAACGATATTTGCCGTAGCACTACTTTTTTTTCTTTGCATCACCTTATCGCATATGGTCCATGCGGCACAGACTGTACGCAAAACAAAACAAAGCAATAATTCACAGAACATCCCAAAAAACAATCGCACATCCGTTATCCAGCAGAAAAAACAAAACAATCAGAAATCCACAAAACTTCCAACCAATAAGAAAACAACCGTGAGGAACAATAAGAAAAAACCGGTCCGATATACGTTACAGAAAAATACAGCCGCTAAGAAGAAAGAAACACCTGAGACTGGAGGCTTTATCGGAGAAAATGACGGCGAGTTCATCGAGTACAAGGTAAAAAAAGACGATACAATTGATTCGATCGCGTCATTTTTTAATGTTGACAAGGAAGAACTTATTGAATCAAATAGCCTTCAGAATCTGGCAAATAAAAAATTATCACCGGGTACTGTCATTCTTATTCCAAAAATTATCGATGAGGGCGAAGAAGAAATCGTAAGCCTCACGAATAAGCCCCTAAAACCATGGAAAAACAATGATGAAAAGTATATGCTTGTCAAAGTTGCTAAAAGCTTTATGGGAGCGCCCTACAAATATGGCGGCACCACGGTCAAGGGCCTTGACTGTTCAGCCTATGTGAAGAAAATTTACGAAATATTTGACGTGCAGCTTCCAAGAAGTGCCCGGGATCAATTTCAAATCGGCTCAAGAATAAAAAAGGAAGAACTTGCTGTGGGCGACCTTGTTTTCTTTAAGACAAGACGCCATGTGAAATATCCCACCCATGTTGGGATCTATATTGGTGACAGCAATTTCATACATTCATCTTCAGGAAATGGACGGATAGGCGTTAAAATAGACTCACTGTCGTCTGATTACTATTCAAAAGCATTTACGGGCGCGACAAGAGTAAAAGAAGGTCTGTTCGAGGAAAGATCCGACACGGCGTCAACCGCTTCAAGCAATATGTGAGAAAACAGGTATTTCTCTTTGTTTTCGCATCTGCTCTTTATCTATTCGGGCTGTATACTCTTCTTTTTCAAAAAATAGGGCCATTTTTTTATTACTATTATCTCACTTCCTGGTGGTCTTACATCATCTTTCTCGATACTTCCCTTTCTCTAAGGCATAAACGATTTTTAGTTCTCAATAAAGATCTGCCTTTTCTTATTACTATTTCCTCCGGTTACTGGTGTTTTTTCGAATTAATAAACATACGTCTTGAAAACTGGTTTTATATCAATCTTCCTCCGGAAACATCTCTCAGATATCTCGGCTATTTTCTTGGATTTGGTACCGTAATCCCGGCCATTTACATTACTAAAGAGGCAATAAAAATTATACTCGGAAAAGTGCACGTTAGAACTTTTCGTATTCGCCATTACTCAATATATGTCCTCATAATTGGAACTGTAATGCTGATTTTAACGGTTACCCTGCCCGGGTATTGCTTCGCCCTTGCGTGGATATTTCCTTTTTTCCTATGTGACGGCTTCAACTATCTCACGGGTAGAAAATCTATTATGGCCGATTTCAACAAAGGTCAGATAAATCAGTTTATCCCGGCAATTGTTGCAGGCCTCGTTTGCGGATTTTTGTGGGAATTCTGGAATTACTGGTCATTAACAAAATGGGTTTACACTGTTCCTTTTTTTGAAGGGGGTAAAATTTTTGAAATGCCGCTTGCCGGGTATATGGGTTTTCTTATCTTTGGTCTCGGAACAATTACTTTCAAGAATCTTCTCCAGGGAACAGAGGAAAAAGGTCGCCGGAAATCTTTCATGATCACCGCCTCGATTATCTGTTCAGTATTAGCCTTTCCTCTCATAGACAAATACACTGTTTTTTCCTATACGCCAAAAACGGAAGAGCTCTCGTTTTTACAAACTGACACAAGGGAATTATTGAGCAAGCAGGGCGCACAAACAGCTTACGAGATAGACCCCCGGTTCCTCAAGAAAGAAGAACGCCAATCGTTTGAGCTTATGCGGCTCAAAGGGCTGGGATATGAAAAACTGTCTCTACTAAAAGCGGGAGGCATAGACAATATCAACGATCTTGCGGGAATTGATGCAGACACCCTTTCTATGATACTCAAGGAAAATAACCAACGAAGAGTTCGTGTTTATTTAAAGGCCGCAAAAAATTACAGTAAAAATATCAGTCTATCTTATTGACAGAGAGAATGTTTCTATGTTGAAATACCTCTCAAGATGAAAAAGAAAGATAAAGACATTGTCCGCAAACCGGACGTATTCATTACGTGGTTCACATCCACAACGGAGTTTATCCGCAAAAATTCAAAACTGTGCATCATCGGGCTTGTTGTCATTCTCGTTGCCGCCGCCGGCGTTTACACCTATATGCTTCACCTGAATAGCCAATATGACAAGATCCAATATCAACTCGTTCAGGGAATACAATCCTTTGACGAATACAATGCAAGTAAAAAAGAGGAAGATATCGCAAAGGCGGAAGGTATTTTTAAAGATATCGCCCAGAAAAAAATGAGGCAATCACAATATGTAGCCAAGCTTTACCTCGCGAAAATTAACTATGTGCGAGGGAAAAATGAGGACGCAAAAAAAATATATGAGGAAATTATCAAAGGAACACCAAGCTCAATCCTGAAAACATTATCCGAAAAAGCGATCCAACACATTGACAAAAAACAATAACCAAATCCCAAACTCCAATAACCAAAGAAGAAGAGAATAAAGAATTACCAGGCATTAATAAGCAGACCAAGGATAATGATCAATGATCAAATTCCAACAACCAGGTAGAAAGATAATTATTTTCCCATTTACAAATTGACATTTGTTACTTGGTCATTTTTTTGTTTGGAATGTGAGATTTGGTAATTGGTTATTGCCTCTTATTATTCATATCTCAACGCGTCTATGGGATTAAGGAGCGACGCCTTGTAAGCAGGGTAAAAGCCAAAAAAGATGCCTATGAGTCCCGAGAAGGCAAAGGCAAGAAAGGCCGAAAGTATCGAAACTTCCGTCGCCCAGCCGCTCAGGACCGATACCATCTTCGAACCGACAAAACCGACAATAAAACCAATAAAACCTCCCATCAGCGATAATATCATTGCTTCCATAATGAATTGGAGCCTGATATCCCAGGTCTTTGCTCCTATAGCCATCCTGATACCGATCTCCCGTGTCCGCTCTGTCACAGAAACAAGCATAATATTCATGATACCGATACCGCCAACGAGGAGCGAAATGGAAGCAATGGCGCCAAGGAGGATCGTCATGACTTTCGTTGATTGCTCTGCCGCATCCATCATTTGCGTAAGGTTTCTCACGGTAAAGTCGTCTTCCTTGTTCAGCCCTATGCGGTGCCTCTGCCTGAGCAATTGTGTAATCTGTTCTTCGGCGGCCGGCATATCTGCAAGAGTCCGCGCTTTTACCATAATCTGTCTTACCATTCCAGGGAAAGAGGTACGAAAAAGCCTCTTCTGGCCGGTCGTAATCGGGATGTAGGCTATATCATCCTGATCCTGACCCACCATAGACTGCCCCTTCACCGACATAACCCCGATCACCTTAAAGGGTATTTTTCTGATTCTCACGACCTGGTCTATGGGATCAATGCCTCCGAAAAGATTGTCTACAACCGTTTGCCCGAGAAGCACTACCTTTGCTGCGCTTTTCACATCTTCTTCATTAATGGCCCTTCCGGACGAAAGCGACCAATCTCTTACGCTGAGCATGCCCGGCGTCGTTCCCGTCGCCGTAGTGGCCCAGTTCAGATTTCCGGAAATAATCTGTACAGGGCTGTTAAGGGTGGGAGCAACGTCCTGTACCGCCGGGCATTCCCGCTCGATGGCATAGGCATCATCGAGTGTCAATGTCTGCTGAGAACCAAAACCCATCCTGATGCCACCTGCTGTCTGACTGCCCGGCATGACAATGAGAAGGTTGCTCCCCATGGTCGCTATCTGGTCTTCGATTTTGCGGCTCGCACCAGTTCCTACTGCCAGTGTGGCAATCACCGCCCCGACCCCTATGATGATGCCAAGCATAGTAAGAGCGGAGCGCATTTTATTTGTTCTGAGGGCCCGGAGCGCTATTTGTGCTGTCCATGGGATACTAATCATTGGCTTACCTCATGTTTATGCTCTTTTCTATCGTCTATTGTCGATTTGTCACTGACCAGATGCCCGTCAAGAAAACGTATTGTCCTTCTGCTATAAGCGGCAATATCCTCTTCATGTGTGACCAGAATAATTGTAATGCCGGATTCACTGTTGAGTTTCTGGAAAAGTTCCATTATTTCCATGCTCGTGTGCGTATCAAGATTACCTGTAGGCTCATCAGCCATGATAACAGGAACTTCGTTAACAACAGCCCTGGCAATTGCCACTCTCTGCTGCTGACCACCAGAGAGCTGATTCGGATGATGGTGTTCCCTGCCCTCGAGACCAACTGTTTTCAGAGCAGTACGGGCCCTTTCTTTTCTCTCCTTCTGAGGAACACCGTTATAAAGCATGGGCAACTCAACATTTTCAAGCGTTGATGTCCTGGACAAAAGATTAAATCCCTGAAATACAAACCCGAGTTTCTCGTTTCTGATGTGGGCAAGCTCATCTCTCGTAAGCTTACCCACGTCAACACCTTCAAGAAAGTACTGTCCGCTTGTGGGTATATCGAGGCAGCCCAGTATGTTCATAAATGTGGATTTACCTGATCCTGAGGGACCCATAATTGCCAGAAACTCCCCTTTTTTGATGGTAATAGAGACGTGGTCAAGAGCTCTCAATTCGATATCGCCCAATTGATATATTTTTGTAATTTCTTTGGCTTCAATGAGTTCCATTATCTAAAACATCCTTGGTGGCCGAGGCGTCGCTGTATTGCTGCTCTTGTTGCCGGCATTTGTCGTTGAACCTGTAATAACAGCCTGCCCTTCTGCAATATCTCCTGAAGTAACTTCGGTAAAAGACCCGTCACTGATGCCTACGGTTATCATTATTTGTTTTGGTTTATTATTCTCCAATACCCAGATGGCGTATTGTCTCGGCGTTGCCTGTGCAGTTCTATTTCTTGATTGCGAAGGAGTTTGTTGCGCGCTATCCTTCGCCGAACCTGTAGTTGTTTCTGAAAGTCTGGAAGGTCTCATACCTTCTTTGTCCGCCATCGGAGGAAATCGCCGGCGAGGTTTTTCCAAATCAGAAACATCTCCGCCTGCTTTATCTGAAGATAGCACAGTCATGTTGCCTTCTTTGTCTGCGGGTTGATACGGTCTTCGGCGAGGTTTCTCCGGATCCAAGTAGTTAACACCCATTTTATCTGAAGGTGGCGCAGGTATTCTGCCTTCTTTATCTGCCAATTGAGAAGGTCTTCGGCGAGGTTTCTCAGAATCTGAAAAGCCTCCACCTGCTTTATCCGACGTTCCGGAAGACTGGGTGCTTTTTTTGCCTATTTCCTGAGAAGATTGCCCCTCCTTCCTGCCGGTTGCCGGAAGACTGGCAGAGGTCACCCCCGTTGACTGTGAAAGCCCCGTACCTGCTTTACCGGCTGTTTGAGTCTTAGCTGCGGGAACATCTTTTTCGGAAGGTTTGAATCGCAGAGCGGCATTGGGGATTTTTAACACCCCGTCTCTATTTGCCACGATAATAGAGACATTTGCCGTCATACCGGGTTTTAATTTGAGATCACCATTATCGACCTTGACGATTACGATGTAAGTGACGACGTTCGATACATTAACTGGAGCAATGCGAACCTCATCAACAGTCCCGTGGAATGTATTATCCGGATAAGCATCGACGGTAAATTCCACATCCTGTCCTGCCTCAATCTTTCCGATGTCGGCCTCATCAATACTTGTTTCAATCTGCATCTTCGTGAGATCCTGCGCTATACTGAAAAGCGTAGGTGTTTGAAAACTGGCAGCCACAGTCTGCCCCACATCAACGCTTCTCGACACAACGATACCGTCTACGGGGGAGATTATCTTTGTGTATCCAAGATTTGTCTGCGCGTAGCGAAGAGATGCCTCTGTCTGAGCAACCTGCGCCTGAGCGGCACTCACCTGGGCTTTGGTGGATTGATAGGTTGTCTCTGAAGTATCGAGATCACTTCTCGCGATCAGGTTTTTTGAAAAAAGCTGCTGGTTACGTTCCCAGGTCCTTTTTGAGTCCTCCAGGGACGCCTTTGCTTTTTCAACATTCGCTTTCGCGGCCAGCATATCGGCCCTCGCTCTATCCACCTGGGCTTGAAGCATTGCGGGATCAATCTCCGCTATAACCTGTCCTTTTTTCACCCGTGAATTGAAATCAACGTGCAGTTCTTTCAACGTGCCTGAAACCTGGGTACCTACAGATACGGTTTTAACGGCATTGACCGTGCCTGTCGCCGTAACGGTTGCCCGGAGTGAACCAATCTTAACAGGTACGGTAGTATATTTTACCTTTCCGTTCTTGTTCATAAAAAAGATCAACAGACCGACACCGATGAGTATTACGATGATTGCCGCAATTATTATTTTTTTCATTCTCTTACCCCTATCGCTTTTTCAATACTTGCCTGGGCGTTTTTATAATCAGTCAGCGCCTGTGTATAGGCTACCTGCGCATTATTCAAGCCGACGAGCGCGTCCGTCACTTCAAGGGGACTGCCGACGCCTGCCTGATACCTGCCGGTGGCAAGCTCGACATTTTCCTGTGCCTGTTTTACGGCAAGTTCGGATGCCGCCATACTTTCTTCTGCCAGCCGGAGAGAAAGATACGCCTGTTCTACCTGTGAGTGAATATCAAGGCGGAGAGACTGTTCGTTGGCGCTCATAGCTTCATAATTTGCCTGTGCCTGAGCCACACGGTATTTTGTCTCGAATCCGGAAAACAGGGGGACGGAAATATTTACCCCGTAGTTCCAGCCATTGTTGAGAGGAAATTCACTTCCGGAGTAATTGTAATTGGCAGAACCAGAAATCACCGGAAAATAACCCTTTTGAGCAAGGCTGACCGATTCTTTTGCTGCTTCTTTTTTCTTCATAAGGGCCTGTAAATCAGGTCTCTGCATATAAACTTTTGAGAGGGCGTCTTCAAACGAGAGCCCATATTTCGCGTACAAAAGATTATCTTCAAGGCTATAATCAGGAACATTTGAGACTCCCATGGCCTTATTAAGAGTAAGCCGGGCTAGCTTAACCTGGTTTTCAGCCTTAATCAGGTTGAGCCGCGCGTTACTGAGGTCAACTTCAGCTTTCGTTACGTCAATCTTCGCCTTTTTCCCGACAGAATAAAAACCCTGCGCCTGTTCAAGCTGCTGCTCAAATTTTTTGACCGTTTCCTTGGCAACATTTCTGTTTCGCTGGGACTGAAGGACATTATAGTATGCCTGTTTCACATTAAATATAACGGTATTGATAGTGCTTTCCAGATCAAGGCGGGACGATTCGGTATTTAATGTATTAATACGCACCTGGGTCGGCGTCTTGCCGAAGTCGAAAATCATCTGACTCAATCCTACACTGCTTGAATATTGGTCTCTGTATACAGAAATTGTCGTTGAGGAGGTTCCTTTGGCGGAACCGGCTGTTGTTGCTGTTGTTTCCGAATAACTCCTGTTATATGATCCCGAGGCGGTAATTTCCGGATAATAATTTGCCTGTGCCTGACCGATCGTTGCTTCATTGGATTTCACTGTTGATTGACCTGCCAGTATGCTCGGCTGGTTTTTGAGAGCAATATCTATCGCACGTTTGAGAGTGAGCGTTTCTCCTACGGTTATAGTCGTCGCCAAAACTCGCAAAGGTAAAAAAGAACACAATGAGACACTAATTGAAACAAACAGCAATAACCTCCGGAAATATTTTCTTAGATTATCAGTGTGTTTTCCAGATTCCTGCATTCTAAACATATTGTTTCTCATCTGTCCTGAATACATGGTCTCTCCTTCAAATTTTCATGTAAAAAAATTAAGTACAAACTTAAGGTAATTCTTTGAAAAATATACCAGTAATCCGCATCATATTCCATCATTTTATGCAATCAACATGCCGTTTTGCGGGATCGTTTCCAAAACCTTTATTCATCATCTTTTTATTAAAAATTGCGTTTTTTAATTTTTTGCTTTTTTCGACAAAATATGTCTTTAGAAATCATAATATCGACGTTTTCGTCGAAGTATTTTGAAGTTCCTTCTCGTTAGTCAATCAGATCCATTGCCATTAATATTAAATGGTAAATTCTGTGCCTTTCTCTGATAAACTTTCACGCACTCACGAAGGGTAACAACACACGAATGAGCATGTAAAAATGCATCAGAGGACCATAAGTCCTCGTCGAATTATCACGATTCACTGAAGCAAAACTTTCAGAGCATCTTTTTAATAACGTTAGGAAGAAAAATATTGGTCTTGTTTGTCACGGGAATGTGAGTCTGCTTGATGTCATTGCAGACAGATTGAACGATCTGGAGAGAGAAACACGATCATTGGAAGGATAATCTATCACATAATATGATTATCTGTAAGAGCCGGAACTCGACAGCACAGATGTTGGAGGAGAAATTGAAGATTTGCTGCTTCACCTGCAATGAAAAAGGTAAGACCGTAGCAAAAAAAGGGGTGATTAGCGGTTAAACGCTACGCTAAGAATATCGTTCTGATGTAACCGTGCCAAGACGGATCCGCTCATCCCTGGACCGTAAAATATCTTGAAACATTCATTGCTGCTATGAGAGATTATAATGGCTGTGCACAGACAAGAAAATGTCTCTCAACATGCTGTGAGGAACATATTGACCCGTGATTTTGTTCTCGGGTTTTTCGCATTTTTTACCTATATGTTTGCCGCTTTCGCCCTTATCCCCACCCTTCCGATCTATCTGGCAGGGTTGGGAACCAATGATGCGGAGATAGGGATTCTCGTGGGGATTTTCAGTATTTCAGCTTTGATTTCCCGATTCCTTGCGGGGGGTGCTCTGTCGAGATACTCAGAAAAGAGTGTTATGGTATTTGCCGCTCTGCTCTTTGCCATTACCTTCCCCGCATGTATCGTCTTCCGCCCTTTCTGGCCATTTCTTGTTCTGAGATTATTTCAGGGTTTTGCCTACGCGTGTCTTGATACCGCGGCTTTTGCATTGATCATCAAAATTACTCCAGGCACACATCGGGGAAGAGTCCTGGGCTACTTCATGCTTGCACCCGGCCTAGCTACGGCAATGGCCCCTTCTTTCGGTATGTTTCTTGTTAACCAATTCAGCTTTACCATCCTCTTTCTTTACTGCACGGCAATTTCGATGTGCACCTTGTTCTTTACGTGCGCGCTGAAAAGACCGGGGACGGCCATGCATGACACGGGCGCTCCTGTGCATGATGCATTTTTTCTCGAACGGAAGATCGTTATTCCGGCTGTAAGCGCTGGTTTTTACAATTTTACGCTGGGATCTGTAGGGGCTTTCTTCCCCCTCTACGCGATTCAGTGCGGGGTGTTAAATCCGGGCTACTTCTTTTCCTTCGCTGCCATCATGACGATTGCAGGCAGGGTTCTGGGGGGCAAAATCCAGGATGCCTGGAGTAAAGAAAGAATCATTCTGACCTTCACCCTTTCATCAATGGCCGCTATGGTTATACTCTCCTTTTCGCAGACTCTTCCCATGTTTATCTTCGTTGGACTAATCTGGGGAACAGGGGTTGCCTTCATCTTTCCCGTATCCATGGCATATGGACTTGAGTATGCGGGTTCCTCGGGAGGAACTGCTGTCGGCACCTTTCGAGCAATCACCGATCTGGGGATGGCCCTTGGACCGATGATCATGGGCATTATCGTTCCGTTTACAGGCTACCCCGGACTGTTTTTCTGCCTTGCTTTTATATGCCTGATCAATTTGTGTTATTTTCAGTTCTTGGTGAGGAAAAGACATCATGCAGCACCGGCAGTTTGAAAGGATACCAGGCTGTGTAAAACCATTTTACAACAAAAAGGAGCATTACCACTTAAAAACCGCTACATCCTGATAGGACTCGATATTGCGTATCTTGCAGGAGGAAGATACACGTAACAAAACATGCTTTTGCTCTTTATATCGGTGAGTTACACAATGATCTTCCAAAATAGAGTTTTTTCAAAACACCTAGCGCAGGCGTTTGGTAAAACGCAGCGCACTCAGCATTAATACCCCCACCCCAATGATAAACAGCGCCGCCATCTGCGGCCAGAGAATCTGGAACCCAGCACCCTTCAGAAAGATGCCCCTGAGAATGACAAGGAAATACCTGAGCGGATTGGCATACGTAATGAGCTGAAACACCCAGGGCATGTTTTCAATAGGTGTGACAAAACCTGAGAGGAGAATGGCAGGCTGAAAAAAGAAGAACGAAGCCATGAGGGCCTGTTGCGGTGTTTTTGATATGGTTGATATAAATAGTCCTATGCTGAGAAGCGGAATAAGATATATGGCGGTGCACAAAACAAGAAACCAGAACTCTCCCTTCATCGGGACAGAGAACCAAAGTGTTCCCACAACGGTAATAAAAGACATGTCAAAGAAACCGATAATGCCGGCAGGGATTGTTTTACCCAGCATCAGTTCCATGGGCTTGATAGGTGTAACCATGAGTTGTTCCATTGTGCCTGATTCCCTTTCACGTACTACTGACATGGAGGTCACAAGCAGGCATGTAAGCATGATAATCAGCGCGATTACGCCGGGAATCATGTAGTTTCTGCTTCTCAGGTCAGGGTTGTACCAGACCCGTGTGCGGAAATCTATTGTTGAGATTACCGGCGTTACTGCAGACGCCGCACTCCCGCGCGCGAATCGTGTAATAATAGTATGTATATATCCCATGGCAATCATGGCCGTATTGGAATCAGTGCCATCGACGATAACCTGTATCTGCGTCGGAACTCCTTTACTGATATCCCGTGAAAATCCGTTGTTTATCTGTATCGCGCACAGAGCCTTACCTTTATGTATGAGGTCTGTGATTTCTCGCTCTGACGAGGGCCTGTATTTGATGGCAAAATATCCCGATGATACGAGTTGTCGCTCCAAATCCCTGCTCGCCGCTGATTTATCGAGATCATAAAACACAGTGGGGACAAGGTTGACGTCAAATGTCGCCACATAGCCGAGAACCATGAGTTGTATGACAGGAACGACAAAGAGGAAAAATACCGTTCTTCCATCTCTGAACAAATGTTTGAATTCCTTGATGACAACCTGTCTGATACGCTCAAACATTTCAGTCGATCCTTTTTTTGAACTTCTTCACGGCAAGCAAAAAGACAACGGCCCCGTAAACCGAGAGCAAGGACGTTTCCCAGACAAGAAACCGGAGAGTGAGGCCCTTCAGGAATATTCCCTTCAGAATTGTCACAAAATACCGGGCAGGAATAGCATAGGTAATTACCTGCAGGACGGCGGGCATATTCGATATGCTGAAAATAAAACCGGAAAGCAGGAAGGCGGGCAGGAAGGAACTGAGCATCGACATCTGGGTCGCAACGATCTGATCCCTGCCCACTATAGAAATAAGTATACCAAGACTGAGCCCACCAAAGAGAAAGACAGAAGAGAGAACAAGGAGCAATGTCACGCTGCCTCTTAAGGGCACACCGAAAAGCTCGGTGCTCATGAGGATTACGAGAATCGTATCGGCAACACCAATGATAAAATAGGGGATGAGTTTGCCGGTGACCAGCTCGACGGGTTTTACCGGCGTTGATATGAGCTGCTCCATGGTGCCCCTGTCCCATTCCTTTGCGACCGTGAGAGAGGTAAGAAGGGCGATCATGACCGCCATGATCACCGCGATCAATCCGGGGATGATAAAATTCCTCGACTTCAGTTCCGTGTTGTACCACACCCTGCTCCGTGAATCGATAAGAGGGGTAACGGTTCCGCCTCCTATCCTCTGGGAATATTTCTGCGCGATGGCAGCGATGTATCCCTGGGCAATATTTGCCGTATTGGAATTAGCGCCATCGAGAATAATCCCTACTTCAGTTGACCTTTTCGTCCGGATTTGCTGCGAAAAGTCATGGGGTATGATAAGAGCTACCTTCGCCTTATTGCTGTCCAGATAAGGATCAATGTCTTCATACCGGTCAGCGGAAGAGACTTCCGTGAAATAACCCGATTGCGTGAACTCATTGATCAGTTCTCTGCTTAAGCTGCTCTTATCCATGTCATATACCACTGTGGTAATCCTGTCCACATCAAAAGTAACAGCATAGCCGTAGATAAAAAGGAGCAGCATCGGCGTCACAAATGCCATGGCAAGGCTTATGGGATCACGCCATATTTGTATGAACTCCTTTCGTGAGATAGCCTTTACGCGCCCCCATTTCATCTCATGAAACCTCAATAAGTGTCACAAAGACATCTTCGAGGGAAGGTACGATTTTCTCCCATCTTCTTAGTTCGATTCCCGACTCCTGAAGAAGTTTTTCGATGTAATGTATGTCTTCTTCGGCTTTTTCCACGGTAAGATGCAGTGTGCTTCCGAAGATAGCTGCTTCTAAATGGTGCTTTGACAATACATCTATGGTTTCAACAAGCCTGTCCGTCTCCATCTCCAATACATCATGCGTCATGAAATTGTTCCTCAGTTCCGATGGCGTCCCCTCCGCGATAATCTTGCCCCGGTAGATCAGGGCAAGCCTGTCGCAATAATCGGCTTCATCCATGTAATGGGTCGTCACAAAAACAGTTGTACCGGCATCGGCCATCTCACGGATGAGACCCCAGAAATTACGCCTCGCAATGGGATCTACTCCTGAAGTAGGCTCATCAAGAAAGATAATGGGCGGCTCATGCAGTATGGCGCACCCTAAAGCAAGTCTCTGTTTAAAACCGCCCGCAAGTGTCCTTGTCTGAGAGTTTCTACGTTCAGCGATGCCGGCCATATTCAGAACCCATTCTTTTCTCTTTTCTCTCTTCTCTCGCGGAACATTGTAAATTCCACCGAAGAAGTTTATGTTTTCTTCGACGGTAAGGATATCGTAAAGAGAAAATTTCTGCGACATGTATCCTATGCTCTTCTTGATAGCCTCCGGTTCCCTGACAATATCGAATCCTCCCACAGTACCGCTGCCGCTCGTTGGCATGAGAAGTCCACAGAGCATCCGGATTGTCGTAGATTTCCCGGCGCCGTTAGGCCCGAGAAAACCGAATATTTCTCCCTTCCTGACGGTAAGGCTGATGCCGTCAACAGCGGCAAATGTACCGAACATTCTTCGGAGATCCCTTACTTCAACGGCTATTTCGTTGTGGTTCATAGTCATTGAGTCTATCGAGTCATTGGGTCCTTGAGTTCTTGAATTTGCCACATAATTTCTATTGCCCATCTTATGCATTTATATCTCCTGACTCGATGACTCTACGACTCAACAGACATGATGACCGTTTTATCCGTTCACTATTCACTGCTCTTATGCTGGTCACCATTCACTGCTCCTTATTCACCATTGAAATAAACACATCTTCCAGAGAAGGTATTATCTCCCTCTCTCCCTGTACTGAAAAACCCTTCTGTTCCAATTGCTCCCTGATGGTTTTTGCAACTTCTCTGTCCCGGATCGCCACATGGAGTCTGTCGCCATAAGTATTAATAGAGACGACACCCTCTACGGTTTGGAGAAAATCGCCAACCGGCCCTGCGTTCTCCGTTGGTATTTCTATCATAGGCATGCTGAGTGACTTTTTGACGCTTAAAGGATCATCAGTTACAAGGACTTTCCCATTATGCATTAGGGCAATTCTTGTGCACCTTTCGGCTTCATCGAGATATGCCGTGGAAATAAAAATTGTTACCCGTTCCTTCAGGAGATCATAGAGTATCCGCCAGAAATCTCTCCTCGATACAGGATCAACTCCGCCGGTCGGTTCATCAAGAAATAACACCTCAGGGGTGTGAACAAGCGCGCATGACAAACCCAACTTCTGCTTCATTCCTCCTGAAAGATTCCCGGCAAGCCGTTTCTTGAAAGGCGTAAGGTTGCTGAAACCGAGCAGTCTCTCATACCGCTCGGGCCGCTCATCGTGAGGTACTCCGTAGAGATCAGCGTAGAAATCAATATTTTCGATAACCGTCAGGTCTTCATAGAGGCCAAACCGCTGGGACATGTAACCGATTTTTTCCTTGATCTGTTCTTCCTCACTGAGAATTGAATGCCCCTCAATCCACGCCTCTCCTGAAGTTGGCCTCAGGATCGCTGAGAGGAGTCTCATGATTGTCGTTTTACCTGCGCCATCAGGCCCGACAAGTCCGAAGAGTTCACCCCTTCGGACTTCAAGATTCAGGTTGTCCACAACCACCTTGTTTTCAAAAGCTTTGCTCAAATTTATTGTTTTGATGGCAATATCATTTTTCATGCGCAATCGCGGTATTCTAAGGTTTCATGATTATTTTTACATCCGCCGGCATACCCGGTTTCAGTTCATCATTTTCGTTTTTAATCCGGATTTTTACGCCAAAGACAAGTTTCACCCTTTCCTCCGGTGTCTGGACGGTTTTGGGGGTAAATTCGGCTTCCGATGATATAAAGGAGACGGTGCCTTCGTAAGTCTTGCCCTTATAGCTGTCAACAGAAATGTGCGCCTTCTGTCCCAGTTTTATGAGGCCTATTCTGTCCTCCTTCACATAGACCTTGATCCAGGGGCTTTTAAGGTCTCCCACGGTAAAGACAGGTATGCCCACCCCCACTGTCTCTCCAACTTCAATGTTTTTACGCAGCACCACACCATTGATGGGCGCATAAATAACAGCATCTTTAAACCTCGTCTCTGAGGCGGAGAGGACTGCTTTTGCCTGTACAACACGCTGTTCTCCTGCGCTGATATCTCCTTTTCTCGCCCCTTCCCGAGCGAGGCTCAAACCCTCCTGAGCGCTTTTGTGCATCGCCGTTCGTGTTTCAAAGGCACTTTTCGCTGCGTCAAACTGTGCCCTTGATATGGCGCCGTTTTTATAGAGCATATCAGCTCTTTCATAATCCTGTTTCACCCTTCTGAGTTCCGCTTCTTGTGCGAGCACATTTGCCTTCGCCTGTTCAATTTCCTGCATTCTCGACCCGGATTTCAGTTCCGAAAGACGCGCTGATGCCTCATCAAGTGATGCCTTCGCCTGAGCCACGATGGAAGAAAGCTCGGCCGCGTCAAGCCTGGCAAGCGGATCACCCTGCTTCACGACAGAGCCTTCATCAACAAAGGCTTCTACAACTCTTCCCGGCATCTTAAAACCAACATTTGTTTCGGTTATCTCAACATTACCGGAGAGGAACATTGTGCTGTCATCGGTATGATTCTTCAAACTAAATATCAGATAGACAGCTACTACGACAGCAACGATTATTCCCGCTATGATAAACCACTTTTTCTTCATTTTAATACCTCCCGGTCATATTCATCTTCTCCGACCGCTTTCTTCAGATAAGCAAAGGCGGCCTCCCTGTCGAAAATAGCCTGATAGTAATCTGTCTCCGCCCTCAGGAGGGCTGTCTGCGCGTCAATTACATCGGTGCTCGTGCCCGCTCCTGTATCGTATTTCAGCGTTTCAACCCTTACATTTTCCTTTGCGCTCTCAATGGCCTTCGCGGTTACTTCTATTCTTTCACGGGCATTCGCAATCTGCAGATGGGCATCCTTCACTTCCCGGTTTATGAGAAGTCTTAAGGCCCTTTCTTCTTCTTTTACCTTTTCCAATTCCGCTTTTTCTTTATTTATTTCAGACCTGGTAAGGCCGCCGTCAAAGAGAGGAATTGAAAATCGTACACCGTAATTCCAATTTTCCTTGAAGGAGGTCTGGTAACCCGCTCTTACGATATACTCACCCGCGGCAAAGATATCGGGAAACATTTTCCCTTCGGCAATTTTTACCCGTTCTTCAGCGATAAGTTTTTTCTTGGCAATCGCCTTGTAATCAGGCCTCTGAGAAAAAGCCCTGTTCAAGCTTTCTCCAAGGAGCGGATATATCTCTGTCGTTGCATCCTCCGCCACGATAAAAATTTCATTATCCGTGTTATCCATACCCATAAGCGCCCTGAGCAGTTCATAGGTACCGGCGAGATTATTTCTTACTATCAGTTTGCCCTCCATGGCATGGGCAAGTTCGACATCCGTTTTAAGAAGATCGAGCCTGGCTACAGTACCTGTCCGGAGAAAAAGTTCCACGTTTTTTTTATGGAATTCAAGTTGTCTCACTGTCTGCTCGTTGGCAAGAAAAAGTTTCTCCAATTGCGCAATTTTGTAATAAACGCTCGTAATGTTATAGATAAGTTCCTGTCTGTTCGTCCTGTAAAAGTCTTCGGCCATCGCTTTTTTTATTTCAGCTACATTAACAGTTCGGTAAAGTCTTCCAGCTCTAAACAAGGGAAGTTTAAATGAGACACCGGCATCCCACATCGTCCTCCGGTATACAGGGAATTCAGTCCCAGCACCAATAGGTGGAATAATCACAGCCGGTGTGAGGGGTGTGTCGTATCGAAACCGTGTCACACCGCCTCCCAGATCTATTTTAGGCATTCTGTTCGCTTTCGCGGCGTTGATTTCGTATTTGCCGATTTCTATATCCTTTCCCGACATTCTCAAATGAGGATTATTTTTCAATGCATATCGAATAATTGAAGGGAGATCATATCTGCCGTCCTGTTGTACAACGGAAGTGTTTATCTGTGTCAATTCCCCGCTTTTCCCCGTAGGGCCTATCCGAATTTCTTCCCCATGTGCCGACAGAGCGGCAAAGTTAATAATAATTACGAACCCAATAATATTGCGCCATTTATTTACTGATCTTTTCAGTCCCCAAGGGTTCATTGTCTGTCTCCTTTTTTATTTATGGCAAACTTTCTAATCGCGTAGAGAGAAAAACTGGTGATATGGTCAACTATTAATCTGTTATCGGTATAGTCCTTCCCTGGAAATAGTCGCTCAATCATTGGCTGGGCATAAAAAAAGAAAAGCGACTGTCCGACAATACTGGCACAACAAAGCCTGACCCTGTCTTCTGCAGCATCTTTCCCAAGGAGTTGGCGGACAATCTCTGAAAGCATCTTAAAAATTGGTTTGACCGCCTCCTCTGCTACCATATCAAGTCCTTCTGTCGGCCTGAAAAGTTCGTGGGCTATTAGTTTTCTGATCCATGGAAATTCACCCATGTGGCATTCCTTGATTGTTCCAACATACCACGAAATAAAGGCTGTCAATTTTTCTTCAGGAGATGAGGATTTTTCTAGTCTTTCATTAAGGGGACGTTCTTTAAAAATATGATCTTTGCCGTGTTTCAGGACCGCGAGATACAGCCTTTTCTTATCTCCGAAATGATAATTAATGGCGGCAATGTTGACTCCGGCCTGTTTGCATATTTCCCGCACCGTCGCGTTCTGAAAACCTACATCAGCAAAAATATTTCCCGCCGTCTCAATAATCCGTTTCTTGGTCTCAGAGTAACGGTCTTTTTGTGAATTCATGAAAATCCTTGATAAAACATTTGTTTTATACATATTTTTAAAACACTTGTTTTAATTTGTCAAGGACTTTTTTTTCTTCAACAAGAACAAAAAAGATGACAGAAATAACTTATCCACGACTGTGCGAAATGAAGATTTTACTTAAAAGGTACTGAATAACAGACAGGATTACACTGAAAAGCATGGCCCACCAGAACCCTTTTACAATAAAACCATGCACAACCTTTGACGCAAGCAGTACCAGCATGGCGTTGATGACAAAAGTAAAAAATCCTAATGTAATTATATTAATAGGGAGCGTAATAATAATAAGAAGAGGCCTGACCAGGGTGTTGACAATCCCCAGGAAGAGAGCGACAAAGAGCGCCGAAAGAAAACCGCTTATTGAAATACCGGGCAACAGATACGCGGCAATTCCAACGGAGAGGGTCATTAGGAGCCATTTGAACAGTATCATCATGGGCTATACAGACAACATGTTATTCACGATAAAATTTATCAGATGACATCATAAGCAACGAGAGATTCTCCGCTCCTTTAGTAAGTTCTTCCCGGGCTTCTTCCATGGCGGTCACATTTCTATTTATTTCATCCAAAACTATCCTTATTCTTTTAATGTTTTTTTGCCGTGATGGCGTATTCATTGATCTTCTGCTCATTGGCCCGGCATTCTTTGATAAGTTCCCTATGTAATTCATGTTCTTCTATCGTACCCTTTTTCAGCCTCCAGAGCAATCTTCATTCATATTTATTCATAATTTCAATCAGTTTCATTTATCTAGGTAGTTCTATTTGCGGTACGCACCCCGATAATGCTTTTTATCTTCCCTGCTAATGCTTATATTATTGAAAGAGTACGATATACACACTCCCACCTCCTCCAGGCACGTACTTCAACCATTTTAACACCCCTTCGATGGCTGGCCTGGGGGTTTATAATTTCGATTATGGATGGATCCGAGCAAAGGAATTTTTTTATATATTCTTGCCGACAAATATTGATAATGTCTGCTATAATTATATCAGGAGAGTATTTCTCTTCTCGCCTCCGAGGAGTTGGCTCCAGCCATTCGTTAGTGTCAGGCTGAAAGAATGGCTGGCTCGGAGGCTTTTTTATATATTGTCAATTCATTAACGAAATTGCGCTTGCGGTCTCATTTTTCGATGTTATAATGTCAATATAGGACATATCTTCATCCTCTCCTCTCCTCCGGGGAACCTTCAGTCAATCCATTCCTTCCAAAAATGACTGACCCGGAGGTCTACGCAAATTCAAATTCATCTTTTATTGAGTATCCCGGCAATTAAATGCATTAAGGGCTGTCATGCCGGACCTCACCGATAGATAATATCTCAAATGGATTGCGCCATCCGCCGGAATGAGAAAAATTCAATCGTTTCGTTGCAGGTGTGATAATATATAGCAAATTGCCATGGACAAGAGGAGTTTCAACCGGCATTACATGACGCCACATGAATCATCCTTTGGTAAAATGATACCTTTATTGACCTTGATGGAGATAATTGCGGTTTTATGGCGGTTCGTCAAAAGTTTCCTTTGAATTTTTTTGAGGAAGGGGTGATGGCTTTCATGCTGTTCCCCCTCTTGTTTTGGGGTTTCATTTCAAAATTACTTCACACATGATAATCAATAAAGGCAGGGCCGGAAGACCCTGCCTTTATTAGAGGTGTTTTATATTTTGCTATTTCCGAAATTTTCTTTTCATTCCTGCCAAACCTACCAAACCAACACCGAGGAGAAGCAATATGGCAGGTTCTGGAACAGGAGTAAGGTAATCCTGGTACTTTTCACTGTCTGCAAAATACCATGAGTTGGTAACGTAGTTACCATAAGTTAGAGCCCAGTTATTAGCAGCTTCAAAAATCGCTAAATCAATTCCATCGCTACCCATAATGTGCATAACACCCATGGCTTCCCAAATAGCTTTCTGCGCCTCGCCCTTAATGATATCACTGGTACCCCATGTGGTCCAGTTATCCGCTATCCATGCGGCCATGCTCAAATCGGCGTCAGTACCATCAATAGAGTAAAACGTAACTCTTTCCGGATTAGCCATATGTTCTTCCGAAACACAGAAAACCTCAACCCAACCATCCGTGGTATAACCAAACTCAGAAGAGTAGACCCAAGCATCATAATCCAAGTAATACCCGCCTCCCGTGGGTGGGCTGGCATTAAGGTACATATCACCTGTGCCCATATAACTTGCGTTGGCAGCAAAGGGCATACACAGAAGCAACGCCATCATCAAAAAACTGAACTTTTTCATTTCTTACCTCCGGAATTTTCTTAGTACCAAATGAAGCAAAACCCATGCCATTAGAGATTGCAATATGTATATTTCCGATATTATTATGATATTATAATCTTTTATAAAACCAGTCTCATTTAGAAAGGGATGATTTTGTAAAGAAACCCGACACCTATCAAGCTATTTTATTGGCAGACTACTTGATTGATGACCATTGAAGTCAGATAAGGTATGGACTGTATTGACTTTGACACATGTTTTGAGAAATGTAAAAGAATCCGACATCGGCTATTGAAGCACGGAGCATGGATTTTTTTCGGATATCTTTTCAAGGATGCAACGTTTTCAGAGCCACGAGCAGAGAAATTGAAAAACACTTTTTGTGTCCGCAGGAAGTTTTGTTAGAAAGGGCAATCTCACAAACATTAAGTGGTTGATATATTTGATAACTTTGACATTTGCACGAATATGGCGCATATTATTGCTTATGAAATCCACTGTAAAGAGGTTACTTCATTGAGCGAAAAAAACAACCCTAACAAAGCTTATGAGATTGGCGAAAGATTTCAGAATGAAACAAAGTATACCCCTGATATACTAAACGGATATATGCTCGATTGGAAATCAATTCCCGAGCCCTTTAAAGAATACAAGAATGCCATCGCAAAAATCTCTCTCCCGGAGCCTAAAACTTCCGGCGGCAAAGCGAACCTCTGGAAACTCCTTTTAAAGAGGAGGACATGCAGGGAATATGACACCGAGGCATCACTCAAGCTCAATGATCTCGCGGCGCTTCTCTGGGCCACGCAGGGACTGACGGCACAATTAGGCGACACTTTCTTCAGGACCTCTCCATCAGCGGGAGGCCTCTATCCTGTTGAAACATATGTCTCTGTCCGCGCCGTTGATGGACTCGAACAGGGTATCTACCATTTCAGGCCCGGTGATTTTGATCTCGAATTTCTGAAAAAAGGCGATTTCTCCCACGCTCTTACCGAAGCTTCCCTCCAGCAAACAGTGGTCCTCGGAGCGCAGGCAACACTCATCTGGTCAGGACTTATTGCGCGGGGACGATGGAAGTACCAACAGAGGGCTTACAGGTACATCTACCTTGACGCCGGTCATGTAGCCCAGAACCT
Source organism: uncultured Syntrophus sp. (assembly GCA_964644085.1). Taxonomy (GTDB): domain Bacteria; phylum Desulfobacterota; class Syntrophorhabdia; order Syntrophorhabdales; family Syntrophorhabdaceae; genus PNOF01. Next base: position 28,167 of record CAZXVZ010000002.1, read on the forward strand.
CTACCTTGCCGGCGAAGCCCTCGGCCTGGGGATTTGCGCTGTAGGCGCTTTTTATGATGACGCGGTCAATCACATTGTCAATCTTGACGGTACCGAAGAAACGGTAATCTATATGGCCACAATAGGTGTTAAAGCACACAACAAAACAGACAGTGAATAGTTGCCTGTTTAAAGAGCTTGTTCCGTTCACCAGTGGACAATTACCCAGACAATGCGCATTATTAATAAAGCAATTATGTAAACATAAATAGTATAAAGGAGCCATTAAGATGTATGAACAGGGAGTTATAAGACCACCAAGCGAAGCCCAGAGCCTCCTTTTAAGGGTCACCAGAAATTGCCCCTGGAACCAGTGTCTCTTCTGCCCCGCCTATAAGGGGGTCAAGTTCTCACGGCGTACCGTTGAAGAAGTCAAGACGGACATTGATAACATGGCGCGGGAATATGCCGGTCACACCAATATGATAAAATCGGCCTTTCTCCAGGACGCCGATAGTCTCGTATTAAAAACCGGTGACATCCTCGAGATTCTCAATTACCTGAAATCCAAATTCCCTTCCATTGAGAGAATAACCACTTACGCTCGTGCAACAACACTGAAGCGTAAGACCGTCGATGAGTTCAAACAATTAAAGGAAGCTGGTCTTACAAGAATTCACGCGGGTATGGAGAGCGGCTCCGAGAGGATTCTCAAGATGATCAAAAAAGGGATTACCCCGGCGGACATAATTGAGGCAGGGACAAAGGTTGTCGAAGCGGGCATATCCCTTTCCGAATATATCATGCCCGGTGTTGCCGGAAAAACCTTAAGCGAAGAACACGCACGGGAAACCGCGCGCCTTCTCAACATCGTCAAGCCTGATTTTATAAGGGTCCGCACATTCGCCCTCCATCCACGTTCACCGATGCAGAAGATGGTAAAAGAAGGTATCCTTGTGCCAATGACAGATGAAGAAATTGTCGTGGAGATCAGGCTCCTTGTGGAGAACCTCAATGAGATGCACAGCTACTTTTCCTGCGGCGATTATGGGCCTAATCTCCTCATGCAGGTGGACGGATACCTGGACGAGAAAAAGGCATATATGCTCAGTGAGATAGATAAGTATCTCGCTCTTACGCCGGAACAGAAAAAAATTTATTCACTCATCAGACGGTCTTCGTTCATGCATTATCCTCTTGATATTGTGCATAATGAAGAGGTGGTAAAGAAGGTGCGGCCTGAGATAGAAAGGCTTGAAAAGGGTGACCCGGAGGGTTTCAACCGATATATCGCCACACTCATGACCTATACGATTCCGCAGCCGCAGACAGATGGTGAGTGGAACTGAAGACTGGAAAATAATTTATGAACATATCAGACTGGCTGGATAAAAAAGAAGCGGATGGTATTGATGTATCGCAGATTACGCTTCCTGATGATATGACCTACGACGAGGTTCCTGACGAGACAATCTATTTTAAAGAAATCAATCCCTGTGGAATGTTATGCTCAGGCAATCATCCGTTCGCCACTGTAGAACGCTTCGGACATTGGTACTACAGCAGGGGCCAGGACAAGAACGCGGCCCTTCACTCATCCGAAAAGGAGTGGATGCTCTTTACAAAGGACCTTGAACTCGCCCTCAAGACAGCCAAATCTCATATCGAGTAAAATAACGATCATGCTCTTTAAAAACAGCCAGAATAAAGGAGAGCCACAATGACAAAGGAGCTCATTACGTTTGCCGGTAATGAAAATGTTCCCGAGCATTATAACATCATTTCTTCCGTGGAACAACGCGCGTATCTCTGTAATGGAACAATCAGAGAATGGGGCGGTCCGCAGCATGACGTATTATCTCCCCTCTGTGAAAAAATCGGGGATATCTTTCAGCCGAAACGTATCGGCAGCTACCCACTGCTGACTGAAGCAGAGGCTCTGGAAGCCCTGGAGGCTGCCTGTGAGGCTTATGATCATGGACGGGGGGTTTGGCCCACTATGTCCGTGGAAGAACGGATAAAACATATTGAGACCTTCACGTACCACATGAAAGAGCAGCGTGATGAAGTCATAAAATTTCTTATGTGGGAAATCGGCAAGACAGTCCCTGATTCTGAGAAAGAGTTTGACCGGACAGTTGACTATGTACGGAATACAATTGACTCCCTGAAAGATCTGGACCGTCTGTCATCACGTTTTGTCATCGAAGAGGGTGTCATCGGGCAGATCCGTCGCGCGCCGCTCGGCGTCGTCCTCTGCATGGGGCCGTTTAACTACCCTCTTAACGAAACCTTCACAACCCTGATCCCTGCCCTTATCATGGGCAATACAGTGGTTTTTAAACCGCCGAAATTGGGTGTCTTGCTTTACAGGCCGCTTCTTGAGGCTTTCCGGGATTCTTTTCCGAAAGGTGTTATTAACACTGTCTATGGCGAAGGACAAAAGGTCGTAGGTCCTCTCATGAAATCAGGAAAAATTGATGTTCTCGCCTTTATCGGCACCAGTCCTGTTGCTGATATCTTGAAACATCAGCACCCGAAACCACATCGCCTGCGCTGCGTGCTGGGCCTTGAGGCAAAAAACGCCGGCATCATCCTGAAAGACGCCGATATAGACAATACGGTCAAAGAATGCCTGCTGGGTTCCCTGTCCTTCAATGGCCAACGCTGCACGGCGCTCAAAATGCTTTTTGTTCATGAAGACATCGCTGATATATTCATATCAAAATTTAGTGATGCCGTCAGCGGACTTAAAAGTGGCATGCCCTGGGATTCCGATGTCCGGATCACACCACTACCGGAACCTGGTAAGCCAAAGTATCTTAAGGAACTGATCGATGACGCGCTCACGAAAGGCGCCCGAATAACTAATCGAAATGGCGGGGCCGTATATCATACGTTCATGTTTCCGGCTGTTGTCTATCCCGTGGTGCCCGGCATGAGATTATACACCGAGGAACAGTTCGGCCCCATTGTACCTGTTGCCACATTCACTGATATCGAGGAACCCATGAACTATATATGCCAATCCGATTACGGGCAACAGGCAAGCCTCTTTGGAAGTGATCCGCAAATAATGGCTGAACTCATAGACTCTCTGGTCAATCAGGTGTGTCGCGTCAATATAAACAGCCAATGTCAGCGAGGCCCTGATACGTTTCCCTTCACCGGCAGAAAAGATTCCGCCGAAGGCACGCTATCTGTCTCAGACGCGTTAAGGGTGTTCACTATCCGAACACTCGTTGCCGCTAAAGGAACCGACGCGAACAGACTAATCATCAAATCTATGCTCACGGAACGAAGATCCCGGTTTCTGTCGACAGATTTTATTTTGTAGCTAAAAAAGGGATTATTGGAGGCGTGACAAAAGTACTGTGGGACGGATAATCTCAAGACGTAAATTTTTGCAACACGGATGAGACACAAGCAGGTTTTTCTTCTTATTGAAAGAGTCGATAAGCCTGTCGTCAATGGATAAGAAATAATCAACATCGTGTTCTATGCATTTCATGATATGAACAACGCAATCATCCTGCCGGTGGTAGTACTTTTTCATCACCGCGTCAACAATGAAATGAACATGATCCGGTTCAAGAGGAAGCCGTGAACAACTCTTCTTACCAAACCCGATAACCCTGTTCAGAAGTCCAAGCAGAAATTTATTCCGGGCAGCGCTCTCTCCGCGAAGGGTTGGTTCGATTTCATGCTCCCGCAACATTTTTTCCAGTAACTTCCAGTTGAGATCATATTCAACACCCCTGAGGTTGCGCCACGCGTCTTTTTCATACCAGCTATTCAAATCGTTGGCACAGTCCCGAAGGATCGCCATGTCTTCTTCGTAACGCTTCGCATGGCAATCGTCTTCCCCTTCCAATCTGAGCACTTCATTATGGAGAAAAATTGAGAGATCTTCTTCAGGATCCTCATCAGCCTGTTTTTTACTGCTATTACGGGGATACTCATAGTCCCCCAGGACTTCAAGCTGGTCGAAAAAATCGATAATCTGCCGCCACTGCGCACTTTCCTCTCTATCAACATTATTCCATTTTTCGTATTCATCAATATTATCTGTTAGTTGAAGAGCATCGGTAACACAGCAACCCAGGCTGTTCAGCCCGATAATGATATCCCGCTCTATTTGCTCCTCACAGGTTACAAGCCGTATCCGGTCTTCTTTAAAAAAATACCAGATTTTCCTGAGGGCAACGCTCTCCCGTCTGACCGTGTCGCTTTCAAAACGAAAGTTAGTCATAACCTGAAGAATCTGACAACCAACATATGCCGCGGGAGACTTCTCGAATGTCATAACTCTACCGGGTTAATTATAAAATACGTTTGCATAAGGGAAATAGAAACCCATTTTTCGCCGCACCGGGAATTATCCTATATCCATTATATATAGGAAAAACACACCGGACAACAAGAGAATATTAAATAAAGCTTTTTCTATTGTTGAAAAAAACTGTTATTGTGGCAACGAAATAAGTGAATTTTTTGTCATTCCGAGGGATGCCGGAATCTATCTGAGAAATTTGGATACCGGATCAGTCCGGTATGACGGCTTTTTTAAGTAACCAATTACCGGAATAATAATTCAGAAAAATGTCACATATTTCATGGTATCTGCTATAATTTACATTGCTGATAAGGAGATGGAAAAATGGGAAGAAAACCAGAATATCATCTCTCCTGGAATGTACATGAAGGAATTCTTGAAATTACTATCAAAGGGGAAATGGAAATAAATACTGTTGAAAAATTGCAGAATGAAGTATTTGATGTTGAAAAATCTTCGAACACAAGTGCTGTTTTAATTGATGTTTGTGGCATTAAAGGACGTTTCGGGCTCACCGAGGCATATTTTCGTGTCCGGAATTATCCTCCTGAACAATGGAGGCTGGATGTCGCTGTTGTTGACCTTGAAGAAAACGAGCCTTTTCAATCATTTCATCAGATTACAGCCAATAATGTCGGTCTGTCCTTGAAATGTTTTACAGACATTGATGCCGCAAGAGCCTGGCTAATAAGCAGGCAACAAAAAAGAGGGGACCATCCCGCCGCAACAGATAAAACAGAAACAAGACAACAATATCGGTGAGACCTCGGAATGGAACTGTTCATTTCACCGGGATATCACGACTTACTTCTGCGTCACGGGCTTAACACGTTTACCGGTTTCTGGAATCTGCCATACAACTGGGTGGAAGATCCAAATGAGCGGCGCAAAGGCTGGAGCGGTGCTTCGTTCCATACGATCAATGACGACAAAGCCGGCCCTTTCCCACTCTTTGTGAAACGCCAGGAAAACCACAACTATCGTTCGCTTGTCCATCCTCTCCGGGGTCGTCCTACTTTTCTGAGGGAGTTTTTCAATATTCGACGAGCTCAACGCGCGGGAATACCCACAGCGGAAACGGTGTTTTACGCTCATCAGTTAAGAAACGGCAAATCTCAGGCAGTGCTTGCACTGGTCGCGCTTGAAGGGTACAGGGAGCTTAATACACTCTTTGAAGACCCGTCGCTCATACTACCGCTTCGTAAGACAATACTTCACCGCGCTGCTTATATTGTCTGGTCCATGCATAATCAACGTCTCCAACATCGCAGTCTGAGCGGGAAACACATTCTGGTCAAACCGGGTGGGAATGATATTTTTGATTTGCGTATCATTGACCTTGAACAGATGAGGTATATCTGGAGGCCTGTGAATTCTCCCGCCCGCGATCTTGAGAAGTTTATCCGCCACACCCCTACCCTCACAAGCGATGAACATGCCGAGTTTGTGCAACATTACACAAAACATTTAAAACCTCACTTGAGGAAAAGATTCACGGCAATCATCAATCGACGCATTACCAATAAATGGCCGGACTCGAAGCTATCAGTCCCGACCTAAAAGCAGTCAATGGTCGTTAGCCCCCGCCAAGCGGACAGGTGAACAGTGAATAGTAAAAACAAAAACTAAAAAAGAAACATATCAAAAGGCATGCTTAGCAATCAAAAGAGGGAATACATATATTTTAATTCTTGTTGAGAAGGGTATAGCTCGATTGAGGCATTTTCTGGGGCTGACGTATTCATAAACAAACAAATGTTACGGACATAAAATCACGTCGCATAAGTCCACATTAAACTTTAAATAATCAACCAATAAAGTTAATAATAGCCTGTGGCAATTCGATTTTGTTCAGAGAACGCGAAGCCGAGGGGTTGCCGACCGGAGGCGTGCTCGCAGCACGTTGAGGATCGCGTAGCCCCGAAGGCGACAAAATTACACTGAACGAAAGCGAATTGGCATAAAACTTAACAAGGTTGCTTACAACACACATATGTCCTATAATCATGCTATGCAAGTACAGGATTGCTGTTTACCCTGCCTCAAAGGACTCGCAGAGAAAACCGTCAACCTCTCCGGTGGGAACGAAGAGCTGACCGCTGAGTGCTATACCCTCATTGAACAGCTCTGGGGCCCCGACGCAACCCCTCCGAGAATCTCAAACAAACTCCTCAAGCACATCAAACTCAAAACCGGCGCTCACGATCCCTACAAATCAATAAAAAGCCGGGAATTCGAGGAGGCCCTGAAAGCCCTCCAGGACATCCGCCCCCGTTTCGGCAATACCTTCGAAGACGCGCTCAAACTTTCCGCCCTTGGCAACTCGATGGACTTCTTCATTAGCGGCCATTACGACCTGAATAAATTTAATTTTGTGGGAACTGTGGATAAAATCAAAAATACGATTTATATTAAAGGAAAAGATATTATCATGATTGGCGACAACCTCGGTGACTTCGTATTTGACATGCCTCTCGTGGAATATCTGGAGGAAACAGGAAAACGGGCATACTACGCGGTCCGGGAAAAGCCGGTGCAGAATGACCTGTCGATGGATGATGTGGATAGATTAGGATTAAGCAAAACATTCGGGCGCATCATATCCACCGGCACTGATGAAGTGGGAATAAAGCGAGAAGATATGCGGGGAATTATTAAAACATTATGGGAAAGTGACGCCGCTGTTATCGCCAAAGGTATGGGAAATTATGAAACCATCTCCGAGTTTCATCATGAGCGGCCGGTCATCCATATAATGAAAGTGAAATGCCCCGCAATTGCGCAGGCAACAGGGCAGAATAAAGGTAACTATATCGCGTTCATGGGTGGTGAATAATTATGGCAGCAAAACAGGACTATTATGAACTTCTTGGCGTCTCGAAAACAGCCACGGATGAGGAGATGAAGAAGGCCTACCGGAAACTGGCTCTCAAATATCATCCTGACAGAAACCCCGGCAATAAAGAAGCGGAAGAAAAATTCAAACTCATCAATGAGGCATACGCTGTCCTCAGTGACCCCGAAAAACGAAAACAGTATGACACGTTCGGCATGGGTGGATTTCAACAACGGTATTCCCAGGAAGACATTTTCAGCGGATTTAACGTGGGTGATCTTTTCAAAGATCTCGGTTTTGGCGGAAATGATATTTTCAGCATGATCTTCGGAAATCAACAAAGAGGCCGGGCAACGGGGCGGCCAGGCGGGAGACAGCAAGCTTATCAAAACTTTGATTTCGGCGACTACATCACACGGGAGCAGCGTTCCCCGAGAGACCTGGACCTCAACTATGAGCTGGAAATCCCTTTCATGGATGCTATTAAAGGCGGAGAAAAACGAATCTCCTTCGCGACAAACAGGGGTTCTGAAGAAGTAAACGTGAAAATACCAAGAGGGATTACAACAGGCAAAAAATTAAAGCTCAAGGGAAAAGGCAACATCGATCCGAGAACAGGAAGGCAGGGGGATCTATATATTATCATGAAGGTTGGGGAACACCCGGTCTTCAGGAAAAGCGGCAATGATCTCATCGTCACAAAAGAGATAAAATTGACGGATGCCCTCCTCGGTACCGTTACCGAAGTCCCCTCTATTGACGGCCCAAAACGGATCACAATACCCCCCGGAGCAAAGAAGATACGGCTTAAGGGACTCGGGGTTCCCGACACCGGTGGAGATCAATACGTGGAGGTCACCGTCGATCTACCGAAAAAAATGACGGAAAAGCAGAAAAACCTTGTAGAAGATTTGAAAAAAGAAGGACTCTAAGAGCAACAGAGCGCAGAGGGCAAACAAAAAAGCAGTTCGTAGCTCATAGCTGGTAGCAAAAAGTCGTTGGGTCGTTGAGTCGTTGTGCCATCGGGTAAGGAAAATCGCGAAGGGCATTGCGCATGGCGGATAAATAAATTGAAGGTGCGGAGTTGGAAGATCTACAACTTAGAACGTTGAACAGCCCGAACAAGGGCCTAATGTGAGAACATAGTGCTTCCCAGGCGACATATTCTTGATGTTTCACTTATGACAAAAAATGAGGGTGACCTTCTTTCCATGGCAACCCTGTCACTTGCAATCGACGCCGTAAAATTCATGCACAATAAGCCTAAAAAGGACCACCTTGTGGAGGCTTTGGAACTGAATGAATTTGTCTGCTTTATGTTCCCGGCACAGAGACCGAAGAACAGGTCTCTCCTCTACCACTGCATATCAGATCTTCTGGGCCTGCTCATGTACGGGGTCCCGAAAACCAGAAAAAACGTCATCAAAAACATTGAAACCATCAACTACTCTGAAGAAAGTATGGAAACATACCCTGTCATCGAAGTCTGGAATACCCTGAAGTCGAAGGTTTACACAAAAAAACATGGCGGTGAGGATGTTATTGAGGGTTTTATCAAGAAAATCCGCATTGAGATGGACACAATCGAACGTTTTCCCCATGTCGAAGATATCTTTCTGGAATCAAAAAAACACCTTGATGAATGGCTCCCTTCCCTGGCAAGCTACTACGATGAGAGCAAGAAGAAAGTCAGGGACAGTTATGAAAAGTGGTGGGAATCATGGCACTGTAAGAGCGACACAGATAAAATTCTCGGTTCAATGGTCGAGAGGCTTGCCGTTCAAGCTGAAGAAGAATTCGGCATAACAATAGAAAAAGACAACGTATTTTCCGCGATAAAATCAGATAAAAAAACAAATAAAAATGAAAATGAGCTTTTTTCCAAGTGGTTTAAAAATGGAATGAAATTATTATTAAAAATTTAGCAACCGGTATTGACAAAAACCCGTTAACATTCTTATATTAACTTTAGCAATAAAATTTCTTTATTGCTAATACATAAATTTTTAGAGAGGAGTGTGATACAATGAAGGTAAAACCATTGCAAGACAGAATCCTTGTTAAGAGACTTGAAGAGGAGGAAAAAACTAAGGGAGGTATTATTATCCCCGACGCCGCGAAAGAGAAACCTCAGGAAGGTAAGGTAATAGCAGTTGGCGACGGCAAAACCCTGGACAACGGAACGAAGGTTAAGCTGAGCGTAAAAGCAGGCGACAAGATACTCTTCGGCAAGTATTCGGGCACAGAGATCAAGATTGACGGCGAAGAGCATCTGATCCTCAGGGAAGACGATGTTCTCGGTATTGTAGAAGATTAATTAAGGAGGGAATTATAATGGCAAAAGAAATAAGATACGATCAGAATGCACGAGAAGCAATCCTCAAGGGTGTGAATACCTTGGCGGATGCCGTCAAAGTGACACTTGGGCCCAAAGGACGCAATGTTGTCCTCGATAAGTCTTTTGGTTCACCCACCGTGACAAAAGACGGCGTAACCGTTGCAAAAGAGATTGAACTGGAAGATAAGTTTGAAAATATGGGCGCGCAGCTAATAAAAGAAGTAGCGAGTAAAACAAGCGACGTCGCTGGTGATGGAACAACAACCGCAACCGTTCTTGCCCAGTCTATTTATCGTGAAGGCGCCAAGCTCGTCGCTGCCGGCCACAACCCGATGGAACTCAAAAGAGGCATCGAAAAGGCCGTTGAAGTTATTGTCGAAGAACTGAAAAAGCTTTCAAAACCGACACAAGATCAGAAAGAAATCGCCCAGGTCGGCACCATTTCCGCCAACAACGACGAGACTATTGGTAACGTAATAGCCGACGCAATGGCAAAAGTAGGTAAAGAAGGTGTTATCACCGTTGAAGAAGCAAAGAGCATGGAAACCAGCCTCGATATCGTCGAAGGTATGCAGTTTGACAAAGGGTACATCTCTCCCTATTTCGTAACCAACCCGGAAAAGATGGTGGCCGAACTTGACGAACCGCTTATCCTCATCAACGAAAAGAAAATCAGCAACATGAAGGACCTCCTCCCTATTCTTGAGCAGGTCGCCAAGATGGGAAGAACGCTCCTCATTATTGCCGAAGACGTTGAAGGTGAAGCCCTTGCGACCCTTGTCGTGAACAAACTGAGAGGCACTCTGAAGATTGCCGCCGTTAAAGCCCCTGGTTTTGGTGACAGGAGAAAAGCAATGCTCGAAGACATCGCCATTCTTACCGGCGGCCAGATGATTTCTGAAGAACTGGGAATCAAACTGGAAGCAATCAGCATCAAAGATCTCGGTTCAGCCAAGAGAATCACCATAGACAAAGACAATACCACTATCGTTGACGGAGCCGGCGACAAGAAAGAAATCGAGGCCCGCGTGAAACAGATCAGGACCCAGATTGAAGAAACAACCTCTGATTATGACAGGGAAAAACTCCAGGAAAGGCTGGCTAAGCTCGTCGGCGGAGTCGCTGTCATCAATGTCGGCGCCGCGACCGAATCAGAGATGAAAGAGAAAAAAGCACGCGTTGAAGACGCGCTGCATGCCACAAAAGCAGCCGTTGAAGAAGGGATTATCCCCGGCGGCGGCATAACCTTCCTCAGGTGCATCCCGAAACTTGAGGCCTTGAAACTCGCCGCGGGAGAGCAGTTTGGCGTCAATATCGTCAAGAAAGCCCTCGAAGACCCGCTTCGCTGGATTGCGACCAACGCCGGTCATGACGGCTCAATTATCATCGAAAAAGTCAAGAACGGAAAAGGTAACTTCGGTTTTGATGCCGGCAAGGAAGAATTTGTCGATGACATGACAAAAGCAGGTATTATCGACCCGACAAAAGTAGCGAGAACAGCATTGCAGAATGCAGCTTCCGTTGCCTCACTCCTTCTGACAACCGATTGCATGATTGCGGAAAAACCGAAGGAAAAAAGCCAAATGCCTATGATGCCTCCGGGCGGAATGGGCGGTATGGACGGCATGTACTAAAAGAGTAACTCTTTATAAAAAAAGGGGACTTTACGTCCCCTTTTTTTTATTATTTTGCAATCTGATATCAGCTTGTTACCACTTTAAATTAGATCATGCATTAGGACATACCGGTATCTGTTTACCCTTTGAAAACACGCTCGTTATGCTCCCGCGGCTCCACTCGCTCGCGTTCGGCTTCGAAACTTTTGCCTTCCGGCAAAAGACCAAGCTTTCTCGCCTCTCGACGGTTTTCAAAAGGTAATCCGATACCAGTTCTAGTGGAATATCCGAGTTTAACTGTATTATGTTATTTCCCCGGATGAAACTTAAAAGAAATATTAAGTCTTACGCGATAGCTACTCACTTTACCGTTCTCAATCGTTACATCCTGTTTCACGACCTCGGCCACCCTCAAGTCATCCAGGGTTTTCGAGGCCGTTTCCAACGCGGTTTTTGCCGCTTCCTCCCATGATTTTGTGCTTGTACCGACAATTTCAATAATTTTGTATACACTGTTTCCCATAATAACCCTCCTTTTTTGTTGTTAAACTCATATATGGTCTTATATCACAGAAAATAAATCTGTCAAGCTATGAAAAAAACAGTGAATAGTTATACCCCAGGGAAGGTCCTTCGGTCTTTGCTATTCACTATCTGCTATTCACTATTCACTTTTTTTCCTTGTACACAGACTTCCCCGGCCCTTCCCTCCACAAAACCATATTCGATTGAATACCTAGGGACACCGGGGTTATAAGTGTATTCTTCCGCTACGTCGATGAGCCGCCTGAAAACAAAACGACGTTTCATCGCTTCCACGATAAACCCCTCAAGAAAACCGGACCAGCTCTTACCTTCTATCTCCGCGTGCACAGTCAGGACATGGAGACTATCTGTGAGCATATCACAGTAATACTCAACAAGACCATGCGTGTCTGTTCCGATGGTGCCGATTACCTCATCAAGCGTCGGCAGCGTTGTGGGTATCTGAAGGATATGAAAATTCTCACCACCCATTTCCGGGTAAAAGGGGGTTGTTCCCTTTCTCGTGTCGCTGCTATAGGCAAGGCCTTTCTCCTGAAGATACCGCAGCACATGTTTATTTATGATCCATCCCGGCGCGGCGAAGGATCGAACTTCCATGCCGGTGAGCTCTCTATAAGTCGTTAGTGCCTTTTTTGCTTCCTCTTCTGTTCTTTTCCTGTCAAAATCCTTAATGTGATCGTGCCAATATACATGGTCGTGTCCATGAATGCCCAATTCATGCCCTTCGTTAATAATCCGGCGCAGAAGCGCTGTGTTCTTTTTTGCTATCTGCGGCCCGGGCAACAGAAGTCCATTCATTAGTGTTTTTTTGCTCACCGCCTCTGCCCAGACTCTGCCGGTACCTGCCCTGTTTAAAAAACCTTTTCGCTTGAAAACCCTCTTTATTGTCCAACCCGTGTGGTCCTTTCCCATAGGAACAAAAAAACTGGCTTTGATACCATACTTTTGAAAAAGGCCGAGCAATACCGGGACACCCTTTCTCATACCATCATGGGTATCCACATGCACCTCGATGCCAATTGTTTTTTTAACAATCATCAGAGGTTCGCGTTAAGATAATAGGCGAGGGTTTTCTTGAGTGCCGTATCCAGATCGACTCTGGGTTTCCAACCCACCAATCGCTTTGCCTTTTCTATTGAAGGAACTCTCCGGTCTATGTCCTGATATCCTTCACCATAATAATCCTTTGAAAAAACCTCGATAATTTCCGACTGCTTTTTGAGCTTTTTTGTAGACGGATGTTCTAAAAACATCTTTCTCAACTTCTGCGCGAGCTCCTTTATCGTTGCCTCATTGTTGGGGTTGCCGATGTTAAATATTTCACCGTCACATTTTTCGTCTTTATTTTCAATTATCTTCATGAGACAGGCAATCCCGTCATCAATGTAGGTAAAACACCGTTTCTGCTTACCGCCGTCAACAAGGCGTATCGGCTCTCCGAGGAGCAGGTTGCTTATAAACTGCGTCACCACTCGCGAACTGCCTTCTTTTTCAGTATCGGTTATCAGTTCGTCAAGCTTGGGGCCGATCCAGTTAAAAGGCCTGAAGAGTGTAAACTTAAGCCCCTCCTGAAAACCATATGCCCAGATGACCCTGTCGAGAAGCTGTTTCGACGCACTGTATATCCATCTCTGCTTATTGATGGGGCCAAGCGTGAGGGGGCTTGTATCCTCATTGAACTCCTCATCAGCACACATGCCGTAGACTTCGGAAGTTGAGGGGAAAACCAGTCTTTTCTTATATTTGACACATAGTCTGACAATGTTCAGGTTTTCTTCAAAATCAAGCCTAAAAACACGAAGGGGTTCCTTCACATAGGTTGCCGGAGTCGCTATAGCAACGAGCGGCATGACAACATCGCATTTTTTTACATGATATTCAATCCACTCTTTGTTTATCGCTATATCACCTTCGACGAAATGAAAACGTTCATGACCGTGGCAGGAATCGAGCTTATCATCTCTCAGGTCCATCCCGTAAAGTTCCCAATCCGTATTTTTCAACAGCTTCTCCGCGAGACTGTTTCCAATGAATCCGTTGACACCGAGTACAAGAATTTTCAAGCGTCCCCTCCTAGTATTTCATTTTCTATGTCGTGAATAGACGTAAATTCTTCTCCATCCATTTCCCGCTCCCCCTCCAACTGCAGGCGGAGAAGCGTCAATGTTCCTTTGCCCGCGGCAACTTTCAGCGGACGGGACGATAAAACCTTTCCCGCCATAGCATCATGGGAATCATCGTCGGGAAGTGATTTCCAGATAAAAACTTTTTTTCTACCCAGGTGGGTAAACGCGCCGGGGTATGGGTGGGTTACGGCCCGTGTGAGGTTATAGAGTGAAAGGGCATCCTTCTGCCAGTCGATAAGCCCGTCCTCAGGTTTTCGTCCGCCAAAATACGACGAAATTCCCGTCTGAGGGGTTCTATCAAAAGTCCCATCATTTAATTTTGGCAGTATTTCTTTCATCAGCTGTCGTGCCGCTTCAGTCATTTTCATGTACAGCGTGTATACATCGTCTTCGAATGCTATTTCAATCTTTTTCCGGGCGATGATATCGCCTGCATCAGGTTTCTCAACCATCTCATGGAGTGTCACACCCGTTTCTTTCTCACCGTTCACAAGCACCCAGTTCACCGGTGCCCTTCCCCTGAATTTAGGCAGCAGTGATCCATGCAGGTTAAGGGCAGCAACGCGGGGAATATCAAGGATTCTCTTTGGAATCATAGAACGATAATAAAAAGAAAAAATGAAATCGGGTGCAGCAGCTTCAATAAGCTGTGTCCATTTTTCGTCCTTCAAAGCTTCTGGCATATATACTGGAATGTTATGTTGCCGAGCTAATGAAACAGGCCTGCGAAACCATATTTCTTCGCCGGGGTCATCTTCATGGGTGAAAAGGCCTGACACATGGGCACCATAATTGAGGAGTTCTTCAAGACAGACGTACCCTATTTCCTGATATCCAAAAACAAGGGCGTTCACATAAGTTCCTTTTTAACTATGAAACGGGGTCTTCTCCTCACTTCCTGGTAAATCCTGCCGATATATTCGCCTATGATACCGAGCGCGAGTATCTGGATGCCGATGAAGAAAAAGAGAATACCGAAAAGCGTGAAAACTCCTTCGCCTTCGGGTCCGATGAGAAATCTTCGTACCAGGAGAAAAAGAGCAAAGAAAAGCCCAAGTACCGCTATAAGGACACCAAGCGTACTGATTATCTGTATGGGCCACAGAGAAAAACTTGTCATGAGATCGAAATTGAGGCGCCAGAGTTTAAAGAGGCTGTATTTCGTTACACCTTTTTTTCGTTCTTCATGAGCAACTTCAATCTCGGTAATCTTCTTCGCGAACGTGTTGGCAAGAGCCGGGATAAAACTCGATGATTCCGGACACATGTTGATATAGTCGATAATATTTCTCCGGTACGCCCGGAGCATACAGCCATAGTCCTTTAACTTGACCCCGACGAGTCTTGCCGTTATCTTGTTCACGATATAGGAAGGCATCTTTCTGAAAAGAGAGTCTTTCCTCTGTTTCCTGTATGTGGCAACCACCTCAAAACCTTCCTCAACCTTTTCGACAAGTTTTGGTATCTCCTCCGGAGGGTTCTGCAGATCAGCATCAATGGTAACAATAATTTCACCCCCGGCATACTCAAACCCTGAAAAAAGCGCCATGTGCTGACCGTAGTTTCTATTAAATTCAATTACTTTTACTCTCCCGTCATCGGCATGAAACTTTTCCAACAGGATCTCGGTCGTGTCCGTGCTTCCATCGTTGATGTAAATAATTTCGTAAGGTTTTCCGATATTGTTCAAGGTATCCCGAAGTCTCCGGTGTAATTCCGGTAATGACTCCTCCTCATTTAAAACCGGTATGAGAACAGATATATATGGTTTATTGTCCATATCTCCTCACGTCAAAAATTCAGTAAGTTATATATATGTTAATATTCCGCGTTTTTCAATCATATAAATAATCAAAATTGTATTGTTGGGTCATAAAATTTTACATATACAGATGAAAAGTACCGGATATTCCTTTTTTTAAACATTCTCTCAAAGTTTCATTGAACACTTTAATATGAAAATCCTAACCGGAACGTTACCAAAAGATTACTAATCGACAATTTGACAACACATGACAGGCCGGTTTAAATATTCAAGAGGTATAATAGTAAAAATTAGGATTACAGGTGCGAATACTACTTGTCGAAGACGATAAGGTAATTGCTTCTTTTGTGAGAAAAGGATTAAAGGAGGCTGGTTATGCCGTTGATCATGCGGTAAACGGCGAAGACGGCCTCCATCTGGCCCTGAGAGAACCTTATGATCTGGCCATTATTGATGTGATGCTTCCCGGCCTCGATGGGCTATCTCTTATCTCCGAAATACGAAAACACAAGATGAACACTCCGGTAATTATCCTGAGCGCGAAACGTTCTGTGGAAGACCGCGTTCGTGGTCTCGAGACAGGAAGTGACGATTATCTCGTGAAACCTTTCGCGTTCACGGAATTGCTTGCCCGCGTACAGGCCCTTCTCAGGAGAGCCGGCAACATTCCCGACGCAACCCGGTTGACCGTTGCCGATCTTACCATGAATCTTGTCACCCGGGAGGTAACAAAATCCGGTTCAAAAATAGAACTACAACCGAAAGAATTTTCTCTCCTGGAATATCTTATGCGTAACGCGGGAAGAGTTGTTTCAAAAACAATGATAATGGAGCATGTCTGGGATTATAACTTCGATCCTCAGACAAACGTTGTCGAGGCCCGCGTGAGCAAGTTGCGGGACAAAATAGACAAAGACTTTGAAAAGAAACTTATCCATACAATACGCGGGGCAGGCTACGTTCTTAAAGAGACTGCTTAGTGTCCGCCATACGATGGCATTTCGATTATCACTCCTGTATGCCGGGGTCTTCACGATTTCCCTGAACATAGTTTACTGGTTTTTCTATGTATATGTTCTGTACGGATCTCACGGGCTCAACAAACAGGATTTATCGGTTATACGGAATGATTTCCGGGAACTCCTGGCTTGGCCGCTTTTAATCATAATAATCTTCTCAGCCGTTGCCGGATGGTTCCTGGCAAGACGGGCACTATCCGGCATCATTCAACTGACTCAAACCGCTTTCGCTGTTGCTGAAGGCGCGTTAAATGAACGGGTCCCCGTTAAACATAAGAAAGATGAGATCGATCAATTATCTGTGACTTTTAACGCTATGCTCGAAAGAATAGAAACACTTGTCAAAAGCATGAAAGAAACAAACGACAACATTGCCCATGATCTGAGGAGTCCCATAACCCGTATGAGAGGCCTTGCCGAATCGGCGCTTACCGGCAAAACCATTGATGGAGATTCACAGGTGCTGGCGGGCCATATCATTGAAGAGTGCGACAGGCTACTTGCCATGATTAATACAATGCTCGATATCTCAGAGGCTGAGGCGGGGGTTGCCAAGCTTAACATTGAACCGGTTGACATCGTGACAATGGTCCACGATGCAGTCGACCTTTTTCACCCCGTAGCCGAGAATAAGCATGTAGAAATAAAAATAGAAGCCCCTGAAAAGGTATACTTATTTACCGACAAACGCAGGCTCCAGAGGGTCCTTGGGAATCTCATCGACAATGCCCTTAAATACAATCATCCTTCCGGCTTCATTTTAATAAAAGTAAAAAGCGATAACGGTCATGTCCTCGTTCAGATTAGCGATAACGGCATCGGAATGTCGCGGGAAGATTTACTTCACATTTTTGACCGTTTTTACCGGGGTGAAAAGAGCAGGACAGAACCGGGAAGCGGCCTCGGCCTGCCCCTGGCCAAGGCATTCATGTTGTCTCTCGGGGGTTCAATTACTGCGGACAGCGTTCCCGATAAAGGAAGTATTTTTACTATTCTGCTGCCTTGCGGAAATTGAGCCACTAATCGGGGTTTCTATTGTAAACACCGTTTGAGGAACTTTGTTGGAAAAGATGACGAGTGCCCGGTCAGTTCCCATCTCCTGTCTTACAATGGGGAAAAGTCTGCCCGTCGAAATCAGTTGTGTTTCCTGTTCTTTTTTCCGATCCCGAATCATCACAAAATAAGGTGTTTCTTTCTGAAGAAGTTCATTGTTGACATCATTGAGCTCCACCATGAAACGTCCCGTATAAAAAGGCACCGCGCCTCTCAAGGTCTCATCCGGCTGGTATGCGTATAATGGTTCCTCAGGGGGCACTCTGGCAGATATCTCCTTGCAGAAAGGCACGAAACTTTTCGCTTGATCAATGACAGGAAGGACAATTGCAGCAATAAAAATTAGAGCCAATATAACGGCAATGTTCATAACTATCCAATATCGTTTCAGATTCAGTTGCCGCAAATAGCGTATGGCCATCAGTGCAAGGAGTATGATTACACCAGATACAAAAAAGGTTAACATTAAAAGACCTGTGGTCATATTGATAGAATAGGAGTTTCTGAAATAGAAGTAAGCGGGCGCAAACGAAAAGCCGGCAAAAAGCAAAACGGCACTGAAAATATGCGCAAAACTTTTCCCAATTCTGCCCATTGACCGTGTCGTTAGGGTAAAATCTATGTATGACGCTGTCAGCATCGCCATAGGCGCGAAAACGGGCATGAGATACAAGGTCCGTTTAGTTGACGCTATACTCAGAAAAATAATACCGGCAAAAAACCAGCATTTCGCCAGCAATGTTCCCTTTTGCGAAAGAGGATAACGATTATCCCCGTGTTTTCGCGATTTTGAAAGCATATGAAAAAGCACGGGAATAAGCAGGATACTCCAGGGTAAAAAACCATTGGGAAACTCCGTAATATAGTAATAAAAGGGGTTGTGATGGCCGGACGCTGCTTCCGATATGGTCCCCGCAAGACTCGCAGGAAGAAATCTCTGAAGATGGTTGTGGAATAAAAATACTTTAAGATACTCAGTTCCTCCCTGCTGCCAGAGGGCAAGAAACCATGGGAGCGTCATGGCAAGAAAGATCAGAATGCCGAGCCAGAGCCGCATTTTGAAAATCTCTTTAACATTTTTCTCAATAATAAGAAAAACCAAAACACCTAGGCCGGGCAGGACAATACCTATGAACCCTTTTGAATAAAAAGCAAATGTACAGGCAATATACATCGCGACATAAAAGAAAAACTTTTTTCTGCCGTTTGTACTGAAATACCCCGAGACAAAGAGCGCAATACCGCAGACGATGAAAAAGGTCAGGGCACTATCTACGACCACCCAGTGGGCGACCCGAAAGTACTCTCCCCCTGTGGCCAGAATAATGCCCGAAAAGAAGGCCACCCGCGGACCAAAGAAAAAATTGGCCAGAAAAAACATTACAGCAACAGTCGCGAAGGCAAAAAACGCTGAGGGAATTCTTGCCACCTTATCTGAAACGCCAAAAGCTTTGAATGTCAGTGCCAGAGCACCATAATATAGCGGCGGTTCTTCAAGAAACGGCCTTTGGTTAAGTGTCGGCACTGCCCAATTTCCGTTAAGGGCCATCTCACGGCCTATCTCCGCAACTCTCGGTTCATCTGCCGACCAGAGTCCGTGGTTTGAAAGACCTAAAGAAAAAAGAGATACTACAACGACCAGTAACAGAATAAAGTATTTTGTTCTCTGTGTTCTTTCGTCAGCCACCTGTGCCAATCCTCTGGACCCTTAATCCGGTTTTGAATTACCTCAGACAGATTACATCAGAGAAGATAACCGGGCTATTGCCTGAACATTACTATTCGGTAATGTTATTCGATACTCCACATAAACAACCTTTAGCCAAGCGCGCCTCAAAATACGCTTTTTGATTCAAAAGTGGACTGACCTAAAATAGTCCAGACGTTCAAGGAGGCAACCCGTTACTTGTTTTTTGCCGTTGAGCCACAAATTCTGCATAACCTTAAAGCGGCTAAATACCGCCAGCGGTCAATCGCCCCCCATAGGAAGAGACCGATAAGAACCGCTCCCATGCCGAAACCTATCACAGGGTGTTGTCGCAACCACGGTAACAGTGAGGTCAGTCCGGCTCTTTCGACACGCTCCAGTTTCCCGGATAACCAGCCGGCTGACGCAATTGGAATGATATTTTCGGCGATGCTATTTCCCCTCATATCGATAATGGTCAAATGGTGAAAAAGTCCAATGTCGCTGAAACGGTCATTCTGAAATTTGGCACCGCCTCCGCCCGTGATAAGGTAAACAACTCCGTTGACGTTCGTCCTCGCCAGTCGATGGTAATGTCCGCTCAACGCATAAGTAACGTTGAAGGCTTCTAGAAGCTTCTGGAATTTTTTCATCCGCTCCCGCCATCCGGCTAAAACATATTCGGACGGCGCAACCGGGTAGTGCATAAAGACAAAAACTCTTTGCGCCAGAGATCTTTTCTCCCGCAGTTCCTTTTCCAGGAAAGATAAGGTTTCCTCAATCTTGCTCTCATCATGAATACCGCCCAGACCAATGAAAAGGCTATTACGAAACATGAAAGCAAAGTTTGCCGGACCGTAGAGTTTCTCGAATTCGGGATAACCAAACCTCCCGGGGTCTACATCATGATTGCCGGCCACTATAAATGTGGGGAGATCGAGACCGGTTTCCGCGAACTCGTCAGCGAAATACATGTGGAGGTCATAAGCCGGAGAAGTAGCACAGTCACCGACAAAAATAAGAAAAGCAATGTTTTTTTCTTCACGCAGGCGGGCAACAACGTTTTCAAAAGTCTCAATGCCGTTCTGAATATCGCCGATGACTGCAAACTTAACAGAATCCCCGGCAACCTCATTTTGTGAAAGAAGGGCTGCCGCTCTGGAATTTCCCAGATTCTGAGGAAATGCCAGCCGATGATGCTCCCGCACATGGACCGCGAAAAATAAAGCCAGAACGATACCAGTGGCACCAAAGATAAGGGCGCACCACGCACCGATTGAATGAACCCTTTCCAAACAACGATCCCGAAATTTTTCTGAACAAAATATCCGCGTCTTCTTTTCACTCCATTAAATAGAATCGCCCAGATGCACGTTATATATTATATCTTTAGGTATGTAACAAAGACATTACCGGAACATTATCAATTTTTAATATTTCAAACCCCATTTTTAAGGTTCTGCCGCGTCCGACAGGTTATCCATGCAATTCGACGTCTTATAACAACTTACATATAGAAATACCGACCTGCAACT
The DNA here is from genome assembly GCA_964644085.1 of uncultured Syntrophus sp. Classification (GTDB taxonomy): domain Bacteria; phylum Desulfobacterota; class Syntrophorhabdia; order Syntrophorhabdales; family Syntrophorhabdaceae; genus PNOF01. The sequence goes on from CAZXVZ010000002.1 coordinate 49,003, forward strand.
ATGAGGGTATTGCATGAAAATTTCAATATTAAATATTGTCCGTCGTTTTCCTGAATATCATCAGGGATCATTTGACTTTTTCTAATATTTTTATTACCATATGCGTCAATCGTCAGATGGAAAATATCGAAAGTAAAGAAGAAATTTATAATCAGGCAAAAAAACAGCACGCGTTACTGGATAGTCGTTTACAAATGCTGTTGAAAAAACCTTATCTCACCGAGGAAGAAGAACGTGAAGTAATAGTATTAAAAAAGAAAAAATTGTACTATAAAGACGTAATGGATAATGCCGGCAAGCTTCATGAAGTAAAGGAGAAATAGTGAAAAAGACAGGCGCTCAGATATTTATAGAATCATTGAAAGCGGAGGGGGTTGAAACCATATTCTGTTACCCCGGCGGCGCGACGCTCAATATCACAGACGCCCTTACCAACTCTGATTTGCAGCAGATTGTCGTCCGTCACGAACAGGGGGCGGTGCACGCTTCTGACGGGTACGCGCGGTCCTCGGGAAAAGTGGGCGTATCGCTTGTGACATCAGGTCCCGGCGCGACAAATACAGTGACCGGCATTGCGACAGCGTATATGGATTCCATTCCCCTTGTTATCTTTTCCTGCCAGGTAAATACGGCGCTTATCGGTAACGACGCATTTCAGGAGGCGGATATCGTGGGCATAACACGGCCCTGCACGAAACACAGCTATCTCGTGAGGGATGTTAAAGACCTCGCCCGTATCATTAAAGAAGCTTTTTACATAGCCAGATCGGGGCGTCCCGGACCGGTTCTTGTCGATATACCGAAAGATGTTTCTGCCGGCACGGCTGAATTCAAGCACCTTGATAAGGTCACCATAAGGAGCTACCAACCTACCTATGCAGGTCACCCCGGGCAGATTAAGAAGGCAATGCGTCTCATAGCAAATTCAAAGAGGCCGGTACTGTACACCGGCGGAGGCATTATATCCTCCGGCGCGGCCGAAGAACTCCTCCGGTTTGCTGAAAAGCTCTCGATTCCTGTAACCAACACCCTTATGGGGCTTGGCGGTATTCCGGGTAACCATCCGCTTTTTCTCGGTATGCTCGGTATGCACGGGACATACGCGGCCAATATGGCTATTACAGAATCAGACCTCATAATCGCCATGGGCGCCCGCTTCGATGACAGGGCTACGGGAAAAGTTGATGAATTCGCCCCTCACGCGAAAATTATTCATATTGATATAGACCCCACTTCGATCAGCAAGAACATCGGCGTTGATATTCCTATCGTGGGAGATACAAAAAACGTCCTTGGAAAAATGCTCCAAATAGCTGAAGAAGAAAAGGAAACATTCAAACATCATCATAAGTCAATAGCTGAATGGGTTGAAAAAATAAACAAATGGAAAGAAGATTATCCGCTTACATACCAGAAGAACAATTCTCTGAAACAGATCGGAAGAGCACACGTCTGAACTCCAGT
>CAZXVZ010000002.1:50476-53391 GCA_964644085.1 uncultured Syntrophus sp.
GACTGGAGTTCAGACGTGTGCTCTTCCGATCTTGAAACCACAGTATGTTATTGAGCGCATTTATGAACTTACAAAGGGCAAGGCGTTCATCACCACTGAAGTAGGACAAAACCAGATGTGGGCGGCCCAGTTTTATAAATTTCTGAAACCGAGAACGATGCTTACTTCCGGTGGCCTTGGCACAATGGGCTTCGGATTTCCGGCTGCCATAGGAGCTCAAGTGGCTTTCCCGAAATCCCTTGTAATCGATATAGCCGGCGATGGAAGCATCCAGATGAATATTCAGGAGCTGGCAACGGCTGTTCAGTATAATTTGCCTGTTAAAGTAGTAATTCTGAACAACGGTTTTCTCGGAATGGTCCGCCAGTGGCAGGAATTGTTTTACGAAAAGAGATATACCTGGACACACCTCCACTCTCCCGATTTTGTGAAAGTGGCAGAAGCCTACGGTGCCGTTGGACTAAGGCTAGACAAGGAACAGGATGTCGATAAAGTTTTAAAAGAAGCGTTCCGCAATAACAAACCGACGTTTATCGATGTCATCGTAAATCCTGAAGAATGCGTCTACCCTATGGTACCCGCGGGGGCATCGCTGAAAGAAATGCTCCTCGTGTAAAAACAGTGAATAGTCAAAACACAGGGCAAAACATGCATCGGTAACAACAAAAGATTCACAGGAGGTAGCCTTGAGACATACAATATCATTGCTTGTCGAGAATGAGTTTGGTGTTCTTTCACGGATCGCAGGTCTCTTCAGCGGCAGAGGTTTTAACATTGAAAGCCTTTGCGTTGCCGAAAGTCTGGACCCAACGGTTTCTATCATGACTATAGTGACAAGGGGAAATGACGCCATACTTGAACAGATACTGAAACAGCTCAATAAACTGATAAATGTTATAAAAGTTGTCGATTTTCAGGAATTGGACTATGTGGCACGTGAAATGGTACTTGTCAAGGTTCATGCCGATGATAAAACACGGGAAGAGATTTTAAGAATGGTGGAGATATTCAGAGGAAAAATCATAGATGTGTCCTCTAAATCCTATACTATCATGATTACCGGCGATGAAGAAAAACTGAAGGCCTTTCTGAATCTCCTGAAACCTATCGGTATCAAGGAACTTGTCAGGACAGGTCCTGTGGCAATCGCGCGGGGAGAAAGGACAATAAAAATGAAAGAAAATCCCCCAAAAAATAAAGAAGAAAATGGTTAAGATATATTTCTGCGGAGTCGCAAATCTCGAAACTTTTAACGTAAACGATATTTCCATTTCGGGCCTGACAAGGAGAAAGGGTTGAAAGAAAAATTTATCGCCAGGGAGGGATTGAGGCTTATCATTCCCTCTTTTGTTTTTTCTCTGGTCTTACTATTTACTCACTATTCTTTTCTCACGACTATTCTCGGCATCATTGTTCTTGTTTTCTGTTTCTTCTGTCTCTATTTTTTCAGAAACCCAAGTCGTCACACAGAGACAAATGAAAAAGATCTCATATCTCCTGCCGATGGCACAGTGACAGAAATTAAAAATATGACAGAAACAGAATTTGTGAAAGGTGAATGCGTCAGGATAAGTATCTTTATGTCCCCCCTCGACGTTCACGTTAATCGTGCCCCCTGCCAGGGCCGTATCGCACGGGTGCTCCATGTATCAGGCAGTTTTGCCGCCGCTTTTAAAACTGACATTGAAAAAGAAAACGAACGAAACAATATCCTTATAGAACACAATGATGAAAAAATACTGGTTGTGCAGATAGCAGGATTTCTCGCCCGCCGGATTATTCCCTACGTTAAGGAATCAGACTTAGTTAAACAGGGTGAACCTGTTGGTATTATTGCTTTTGGATCACGCGTGGATATTTATTTTCCGAAATCATATACACCTGTGGTACAATTAAAGGCAAAAGTAAAGGCCGGACTGACTGTCCTGGCAACCAAAAAGGGGAATACATGAGACACATGATGAAGAAGAAAAAAGATCGCAGAGGGATGTATCTTCTGCCAAATCTCCTCACTTCGATCAGCCTCCTTTCCGGTTTTTATGCCATAATAGCCACTTTAGACCGCAAATTTACTTACGCGGCAACGGCTATTTTCATTTCCTGCATCTTTGATATGCTCGACGGCAGGGTTGCCAGGCTGACCCATTCTACAAGCAGATTTGGTGTAGAATATGATTCACTTTCAGATGTAATTGCCTTTGGAGTTGCACCGGGTGTTCTTGTTTATATATGGGCGCTCAGAAGCTACGGGAACTTCGGGTGGCTTGCCGCTTTTCTTTTTGTCGCCTGCGGCGCTGTCAGACTTGCCCGTTTCAATATACAGGTTGATACGATTCAGAAAAAGAGTTTTCTCGGCCTTCCTATACCGGCCGCGGCGGCCACAATCGCGGGGTCTGTACTGTTCCATAAGTGGCTGGGATATTCCGGAGCATTCAAATCCGTCAATCCATTCATTTCTGCTCTCATACCGCTTCTTGTCTACTTTCTCGCTTTCCTCATGGTAAGCAATATCAGGTACTATAATTTTAAAGACATGGCGTATTTCAAAAGAAGACCCTTCAGATCAACCGTTACTGCTATTTTTCTCCTTGTCGTTATATTGAGCGAACCGCAGGTAACACTCTTCATTGGAACCCTTGGCTACGCCATTTCCGGACCTGTCTACACGCTGATTCTGAGGTGGAGGAAACCTGCTGCCGAAGAGGCTACCCGTCTGAAAGAAAAGCCAACAGGCCCAGGTGGTCATCTATAAAGCCGTCGGCTTCTAATGCCGGATTCTTGTAAGCAATAAACTTGACATCGGACGCGCGGGCAGTTTTTCGATCCACTTCCGAGTCACCCACGTAGAGCACGTGTTCTCCATCAACATAGATCGGAAGAGCACACGTCTGAACTCCAGTCACCGCTCATTATCT
>CAZXVZ010000003.1:0-41657 GCA_964644085.1 uncultured Syntrophus sp.
TTTCGATGACCCTGTTTTCCAGCTCGGCATTTAGTTTTCTCAGGTCTTCTTCGGCTTGTTTACGCTTGGAAATATCGAGGGACACATTTGCCAGATACTTTCGCTGTCCTGTATGGGGGTCATTGATGACAAAAGTCATGACGTGCACGTCCGTGATGGTTTTCGTTTTCAGATTTTTATATTGAAGCTCTCCCTCCCAGCTTCCAACGCTCAAAAGGGCCGGAAGTAATTCGCTTTCGACGGAATTATTCAAATGGTCGGGGATTACGTCCATGATATGCGTTTTTTCAACGTCTTCAGGATCGATGCCGAGCATCTTCGACCCTGCCTCATTGAGAAAAATCATGTTCCCGTCAGGATCAGCAAGGTTCACGAGTTCACTACTGTTTCGAACAATCATGGCAAGCCTGTTGATTGCTTCTTCTGCTCTTTTGTGTTCGGTGATGTCATGGTAGTTTACTACGATGGACAGCACACTGGGTTCCTCAAGTAAATTCCCTATAGAACCTTCAATCCAGATCCACTCTCCATTTTTATGCCGCAATCTGCGTGAAAACTGCACGGTCTCTCCGGGATGCTCGTCAACATAAGACCGGTTTATGCTCGCCGGCGATATGTCATCGGGATGGGTAATATCGGTTCGGTTCTGAGCGAGGTATTCTTCTACAGAATATCCAAGCATTTCGGTGACGCCCGGAGATACATAGGTTTTTTTACCTTCTTTGCTGAACAGGATAATGACCTCCGGCAATTTCTCAATCAGGACCCTGTAATGTTCTTCGCTCCGTTTGAGAGCCTCCTCTGCTTTTTTACACTCCGAGATATCTTCAGCGTGAATAATAACGAAATCCGGAGGGACAAAGGCATATGTTAATGCCAAAAGCTGGCCGGGCATAAAGTGAAGAGACAGAACCTCTCTTTTGATGACTTGTTTTTCCCTTTAGCACTGATGAAGGTTGGCAAGTATTTCATGTCGCTCCGAGTAGATCTCTCTTGCCGTCTTCCCGATATAGTTGATGGCTTTATCTCCGGTTGCTGACCTCGCTGCACTGTTGTAATTCATTAATATAAAGTCGTTTCCTTTTTTCTGCCATGTAAAGCCGGGAACAGGGTTTCCTTCGTATTCCCTCTTAAAACGTTCTTCGCTTATCCGAAGGGCCTCATCTGATTTCTTGCGTTCGGTAATGTCAGTTATCAGGCCGTCATAAGTAAATAAATGTCCTTTCTCGTCATACCGCGGCGCGGGAGTATTCTTTACCCACCGAACCGTGCCGTTTTTATGGATAATTCTGTGTTCGAGAGGCAAAACCGGTTTTCCCGTTATGACTGATTCAGCCTGATTTACAACAGCCCGCCTATCGTCCTCATAGATCATTCTGTACCAGAGATCCGGGTCTGCGCCGTATTCTTCCGATGAAAAGCCGGTTACAGCCACGCAACCGGGACCATGGAGCGTTGCAACAGGATAGCCGTCCTCAACTTTCACGGTATAAATGTAGTCTGTCACTGATTCTACCAGATGTCGGAACCGTTCCTTACTGGCCTTAAGGGCATTTTCCGCCTGTTTTCGGTCGGTTATGTCGAAGAAACTGGCTGCATACTGGTCATCCCCAATAGCTGAAACTGAAAGATGAAGGTGCTTATTGATGGGGCCAAAAAAAGTTTCAAAAGCGGATGACTTCCCTGTTTTGACCACCATCAGACATTCTTTCAAGTAAGGCGGCTCGGTTATACCCGGTATTTCGGTGGTGAGCTTATGGACAACATTTTCCCTTTTGAGATTCAATATTCTTTCGAACTGGGGATTGACGTCAATAATTTCGTAATCTTTAAAGACACCTTTTTCATCATAAACAAACCTGAAAAGGGCGATCCCTTCAGGCGAATTCTTAAAGAGGCTGTAGAAGCGAAACTCACTTTCGTAAAGCGCTTCATCAATCTTTCTTTTTTCAGTGAACTCCTCACGGGCTTTCCGAAGGGCATTTTGCAGGGTATGAGTAACGACATACTGGACACCGACAACAATGGCCAGGAGGACCAGATTGGTTACCCATAGCGAAATCGGCGTGTGGGCAAGTATACCGGAGGTCAGGATTCCCGCTCTGTCAAATATCATGAGGCTGAGGAATGTGACACCGCATAAGGCGACGATAATAATGGCTGTTTTTGTTCCCAGGATCAGTCCAGCGATGAAAACGACGACGGGATAAATGTTGATGGCCGGAGAATGCATGCCTCCCGTGGTGAATGCCATCACTGTGAGAAGGACCCATGGTTCCAGTATTGTGAGCCAGCTTGTAAACCTTGTGTAGCCTCGGCTGTTAAAGTAAAGGAGAGGCGGGACTGTGACGTAGACAGCAGCGTTGAATAATATCCATCTTAAGAGTGTCCCCGGCACCGCGATACCGACCAACAGCGCGAACGGTGACGCCAGCATATATGTCCACAGGATCATATAAAGCAGTCGGGTGGCATACGTCTTCTCTTCGTCGGCGAATACCGGCGATGTGGTTATCGCGTCAATAATTATTTCCAGCTTAACGATAGTGTTTCCTCCACAGACCACTGCGGCTATTGCACTCTGACCGCCCCCGTTTTTTTAAAAAAAGAAACCTCCCCTGTTTATATTTTTTCGTCTGTGTTGCCGTATGTTTCCTCGTATAATTCAGGGTATAGTTTTTTCATGCAATCAGGACAGCATCCGTGAGTGAATTCCGCTTCCGAATGTTCACTGATGTAGTTTTCCAACTGGGTCCAGTATCCCTTATCGTCACGTATCTTTTTACAGGATGAGCAAATGGGAAGGAGCCCGCTTAGTTTTTTAATTTCAGCGAGGGCTTTCCGGAGTTCCTCGTTACGTTTCATGAGGGTGTCACGATGCAGTTTTATTTCCAACTGGGTTTTTACCCTCAGTTGCACGACATCCGTGTTGAAGGGTTTCGGTATATAATCGACGGCTCCAAGCTTAAGACCTTTTGTTTCCTGGTCTTCTTTATCAAGCGCTGTAATGAAGATGACGGGAATCTCCTTAAGCGACGGGTTTTGTTTCAGTGTTTGAAGAACTCCATATCCGCTCATCACAGGCATGATGATGTCCAGAATGATCAGATCAGGCATCTGACGCGTTGCGATCTCAAGAGCCTCTTTTCCGCTTGTGGCAGCCATTATCTCGTAGTCGTCCCCGAGCGTTTCGCTGAGGATTTCAATGTTTCCCGGCTCGTCATCGACGATGAGAATGGTTTGTTTTTTTTCTTCCATGAAATCTCCTTTTTACTGTAACTCTATCCCGAGCAGTGCCGATAAAGTTGCAATGTGCCTCCGGGCGCTCCTGAAATCCATTCTGTTTAAAGCAGCTTCAAGCCGTTCCATAATAAGCGATGCCTGTTCTCCTCCATTTAATTGTTCTTTCAGGATCATCAGTTTTTTCCGGGAGGTGAGACTGTTTTTATTGAGGAGTTGGTTCATTTCTGTCAGGATTGGCGCTATTGCTTTCAGGTCCGGCACAGTCTTTTTCTCAGAAAGGCGCTGTTTTTCAGGTGCCAGGTCCGTTGTGGAAAGTGTTTTTACGGCCTCAGTCAGTTTTTTGAGCGCTGCTTCCAGTTTTTTCAGACAGGCTTCACTCTCTTTTCCGCTGCCGCTTGTTTTGATCGCTGTTTCCAAATTTTGCGCTGCCGTGAAAACGTCATTGGCGGAGACATTTCCCGACATGCCTTTAAGATTGTGTGTCAGTCGCCGCGCGAGATCAATATTTTCATCGCTCAGTGCTTTCCGGATCGCCGTTACTGTGTCCGCATACTTGCCGGTGAAGTCTAAAAGCAATTTAACAAATAATTGTTTGTTTCCTGACACCCTCTTTAAGGCTCTCCCAATATCAACTCCCGGGATGTTGTCGGGAATCTGCGTTGACGATGGCGGACGGAATCTCCCCGTTTTTTCAGCCACTGGAGATCGTTTCCTCGCGCGGGGCTTGATCCAGCGGGTTAAAGTGGCAATAACATGACCCGGCTCTATCGGTTTCGGGATGTAGTCATTCATGCCTGCCTGAAAACAATTTTGCCTGTCCGATTCCATGACGTGGGCCGTCATAGCGATAATAGGGAGGGTGAGGTTGTTGAGTTTTTTCCTGATGGTTAGCGATGCTTCGTAACCATCCATCCTCGGCATCTGGATATCCATAAGCAGGGCGTCAAGGGGCGATGCCGTATCGGCAACACGTTCTATAGCTTCCAGGCCGTCGTTGGCGATTTCCACAGTGAATCCGGCATTTTCCAGAATTTCTTTAGCGACCTGCTGGTTGATTTCATTATCTTCAACAAGCAGTATGCGGGCCCCCCGCATATTTATTCTCCGGTCACGAACCGTTCCGTCCTTTTCACGAAGTTTTAAACCGGGCCCGCTCTTGCGGCCGATGGCACTCATGATCATGTCCAGCAAAACCGACTTGTCAATTGGTTTTATAAGAAAACCTTCGAGGCCCAATTTTTCTGCCTGTTGCATTACCCTTTCACGTCCGTAGGCCGTAATGATGATCATCTTCGGAATTTCAGACAAGCCGGGATGGTTCATAATGCGCTCCGCGACCGCAATGCCATCCATATCGGGCATATTCCAGTCGATGAGAGCAAGGTCAAAATGTTTTCCCTCCTTTTCCAGTTCCGACAATGCCGCCGCGCCAGAAGCAACACAGGTCACATTACAGGACAGTTCGGCAAGCATTGAACTCAGGATTGCCCGGTCTGCCTCGCTGTCATCGATAACAAGAACCCTGAGCGACTTCAGATTAACCGGTTGCACTTTTTTTCGCCCTCGTTTCTCCAGTTCCTCCTCCAATAAGACCGTGAAGGCAAAGGTGCTGCCCACGCCAATCTCACTGTTGACCTCGATTGTGCCGCCCATTTGTTCTATTAGTTGTTTGCTGATAGCGAGTCCCAATCCGGTGCCCCCGAATCTGCGTGTCATCGATTCATCTCCCTGCGTAAAGGGACTGAAGATTACCGAGGTCTGCTCAGGGGTCATACCGATACCGGTGTCACTGATTGAAAACTCGAGAAAAACCCGGGGAGGTGATAGCCTCTCTTTTTTTATTTTTCTTATTTCAATGGTGATTTCACCTTCATCGGTAAATTTCACGGCATTGCCGACGAGGTTGACGAGTACCTGTCCCAGTCTTAATGCGTCACCTTTTATGATGAGCGGAACATCAGAATTTCTGTAAAAAGAAAGGGTGAGACCCTTTTCCTGGGCTTTTACGGTGGTGACGGTGAGGACGTTCTGTATGAGTTTATCAAGACTGAAAATGGTCTTGTTGATTTCAAGCCTGCCGGCTTCTATTTTCGAGAGGTCCAGAATGTCGTTGATAATTCCCAGCAGATTCCGCGCTGAGGCCTGGATCTTGTTGAGATAATCCTGTAATTTTTCGGAAGGTTTTTTCTTCAGTGCCAGGCTGCTCAAGCCTATAATGGCGTTCATGGGTGTGCGTATCTCGTGGCTCATGTTGGCCAGAAAAATGCTCTTTGCCCGTGTGGCCTCTTCCGCGGCTTCTTTGGCCCTTAACAGGTCTTCTTCCGTTTGCTTCCGTTCGGTGATATCGCGGGCAGCGGCGTATATCAGGTTTCCGTAAGGTGCCGATATCCATTCAATCCATCGATAAGAGCCGTCCGCGCAGCGATAGCGGTTCACGAAATTCAATACCAGTTCTTGTTTTCCCAGTTTGGAAAGTGCCTCCCGTGTGGCCTTCAGATCATCGGGATGGACAAAATCGAGGAAACGTTTTCCTTCAAGGAATGACAGCTCATAACCCAGCATTGTCTCCCAGGCCTTGTTGAGCCTCCGGAAATAACCATCCGTGTTGGCAATACATAACAAGTCAAGGTTGATACTGAAGAAACGGTCAAGTTCCTCGGTTTTTTGCCTCAACGCGTCTTCAGTTTTCTTCCGGTCTGTGATGTCATGGAAATTGATGACATGAGCTTGCACGTTGGGGTCATTGATGAGGTTCCGTGTTGTATTTTCCGTCCATCGCCAGCTTCCGTCCTTGTGTCGCCTCCGGTATACGACGGTGACCGGTTCACGCGGATTTTGATGTGCCCGGGAATGACCCATTTGTACGAATGCTCTGTCATCAGGGTGGGTAGCTTCCGCGGGTGATTGGGCAATGAACTCTTCAGGTGTATATCCAAGAATATCGGTTACCGTGGGCGATACGTAGATTCTTGTTGCGTCAGGCCCGATAAGCTGTATCACATCCGATGATTTTTCCACCAGGGTCCGGAAGCGTTCCTCGCTTGCCTTCAATGCCTCTTCTGCGTTTTTCCGGTCCGTTATATCGTGAAAGTTTACCACTATGGCCCTTACATTAGGGTCGTTGAGGAGATTACGGGCGGTGCTCTCCACCCAGCGCCAGTTGCCGTTTTTGTGACGGAGCCTTGATGAGAAATATGTTGTTTCACCCGGATGTTCCAGCATCCACGAGCGGTTTTCCTCCAGTGCCTGTGTATCGTCGGGATGACAAACGTTGAGCCAGTTGAGCGCTTCATACTCTTCCACTGTGTATCCGAGCACGCTTTGTATCGAGGGTGACACGTAGATACGTTTGTGATTCATATCGGTAAGGGAGATAACTTCTGCTGATTTCTCAACCAAAGCACGGAACCGTTCTTCATTTGCCTTCAATGCCTCTTCAGCTTTCTTCCTGTCCGTAATATCTGCTATGAGACCATCATAACCGGTAAGACAGCCCGTATCGTCCTGCCGGGGCACAAGGGTGTTTCTTACCCATCGGATTGAACCGTCTTTATGAATAATCCGGTGCTCAAGAGGGAAGACCTCACGGCCCAGGAGCAACTGGGTTGTATGGTTTACCACGCTTACCCGGTCTTCCTCGTAGACCATCCGGTACCAGAGATTGGAATCGGAAGCATAGTCCTCCGGTGTATAACCCGTAACGGTAACACTACCCGGACCATGAATGGTGGCAACGGGATAGCCGTTCTCGAGCCTTACCGTGTAAATATAGTCTGTTACCGATTCCACGAGATGCCTGAAGCGTTCCTCGCTTGTTTTCAGCGCGTCTTCAGCGGCTTTTCGTTCCGTGATATCGACAATGGTCCCTATAGTGGCGGTTTTTCCCTGGTACATGGTGTGGGTACCGCGGATTTCCACATAACGGACTGTCCCCGATTTTGTGATGATTCTGAATTGATCTGCTGTAGATTTAATATGACCGGCCAATCTTTCCTGAATATGTTTCGCGTGGGAAGGGACGTCTTCAGGCACTATCATGTCAAAGGGACCTTTCTTTTCTATGAGCTCGTCAATTTCGTAACCATGTATCTTCGCGCCGGCTTCATTGATATACTTGAAGATTCTGCCTTGAACAACATAGATGCCTATGATTGCCTTTTCCGCGAGGTCCCTGAATTTCTGCTCTGATTCACGGAGCGCCTCTTCAGCCATTTTTCGGGCGGTAATATCCCTGAAGAAACCGATGCTGGCTGTATCTCCGTGAAAAGGCACAATGGCTCCTGAGACATCGACGTAAATGATTGCCCCGTCTTTTCTGATGCCGCGGTAGGTGTATGACGAAGATCCACCCCGGCCGTTCTTTCTCGTCCGGATGGCATCCCGGACTATTTCGCGATCATCTGGATGTATGGTTATTGAGGGTGGTTTTCCGAGCACCTCCTGCGGTTTATCGTAACCGAACATGTTTAAAAATTTCTCATTCACATAGATATGTTTGCCATTTTTAACAATAGACACTCCATCGTTTGAATGTTCGATGGCTGTTCTGTACCGTTCCTCGGATTCTATGAGTTTTTGTTGAGCCTCTTTCTGTTCTGTAATATCTGTTACGATTGAAACCTGGCCAAGAGAAGCATCATTAGGATCTATAGGCGCCGCGTTCAGGTGGATATCGCGTATCTGCCCCTCCTTGTTCATCCATTGCGTGTCTCCTTCTGTTGAGTTGCCCCGCACGACTTTATCGAAAATCATATTTCCCACGCGTACAAACTCTTCTTCGTCAGCGTAGAAGACCCGGGGACCCTTCTCCTGGAGATCTTTCAGCGTGTATCCCGTTATGGAGGTTATCCGTTCGTTCATCCATGCGATTTTTCTGTCTGATGTGACAAGCATAATCCCTGCCGGCGATGCCGAGAAGACAGACTTGAGTGTTACCTCGCTTTTTCTAAGTGCTTCATTAGCCTGAAGTAATTCATCAGTGCGCCGCCTGACCCGTTCTTCCAGTTCGACATTGAGCTTGTGGATTCTCTCTTCAGTTTTCTTGCGTTCCGTGATGTCTCTCAGCAAAGAAACGATAATAGGTTCATTGTCATAAGTCACTTTTGCGACCGAGTCATCAATGTATATCACCGTTCCGTCTTTTTTCATTCCTTTGAACTCAAGTCGTTCCGGTAAGCCCTCTTCGGATTTTCTTCGAGCATTAATTTCGGTAACCATCAGTTTGTCATCGGGATGCACAAGAAAATCTACCTTTTGCCCGATGATGTCCGCGGGATTCTCATAGCCGAACATTTCAGATAATCGCCGGTTTGCGTATATATGAATGCCGTCTTTTATGAGGGCTATGCCATCGTTGGAGTACTCAATGACGGTTCTGGTGCGTTCTTCTGATTCGATAATCTTCTGCTCCATTTTTTTGCGCCTGGTAATATCACGGATGATGATTATCGACCTATCACGGCCTGCCTTATCTGTGAAGATGGCAGAAGATACCTCTGCGGGAAATTTTGTCCCGTCTCTGCGTATATGGTTATATTCTTTTTCAAAATAGCGACCTTTCTGTTTGCGTTCCTCCGCTGCTTCAAAAAAGCGACTATCCGAGTAATCGACAATGCCGTCCCTGCCTATCTGACGGATTTCTTCTTCGCTCCGGTCAAACATGCGGCATGCCGCAGGATTGGCCGCAAGAATGGTGCCGTCCGGCCTGGTAAGGAGAATCGCGTCGACACTGCTATTGAACATTGACCGGAATTGCTCCTCGCTTTCCTTGAGCGCCGCCTCAGCGTTTTTGCGTTCGGTGATATCGATGAGTGTGCCTATAGCGGCACGTTTACCTCTAAACGTAGTATGGGAAATATGGATTTCAGCATATTTCATTTGCCCGTTTTTGGTGAGAATGGGGTGTTCTTTGATGGGATCGAACTTTTCAGGATTTTTATACCATAAATGGACCGCCTCACGAAACCTTGGCAGAAAGTCGGCAGGGATGAAATCGAACATGGTCTTCTTATTAATAATCTCTTCAACAGTGTATCCGTGAATTTCGGCGAACCGGTTGTTTACGTATCTGAAAATACCGTCTTCAATCATATATATCCCGACATTGGATTTCTCCGCCAGGTCTCTGAATTTGCCCTCTGATTCATAGAGTGCTTCTTCAGCGAGCCTGCGTTCCGTTATGTCATGGAAATTTACTACCACGGCACCGATGTTTTGATCGTCTATAAGGTTGCGTGATAAACCTTCAACCCAGCGCCAACCGCCTTTTTTGTGGCGCCTTCTACTTAGGAAAGATACCGCCTCCCCAGGGTGCGTCAATACAAATGACATGCGGTCTTTTGCGGAAGGATGATCGTCAGGATGGAAGATCTGTGACGGGTCCATGGCCATATACTCCTCGGGGGAATAACCCAGCACACCGGTGATGGCAGGAGACACGTAGATCATGAGGCCTTCTTTGTTGATCAGAATAACAATATCTGTCGATTTCTCAATGAGAGAGCGAAACCGCTCTTCTTGACGCCTGACTATTTCTTCAGTTCTTTTTCGTTCGCTGATATCTATGAGTGTACCGATGACAGCCGGTTTTCCGTGATACAGAGTGTTGGAAACGTATATTTCTGCGGTTTTGACGGTCCCGTCTTTTTTCTTAATGGGGATTTCCCTGTAAGAGAAACCGAACTTCGCAGGTTTTTTGTGCCAGGAACCTACTTTTTCCGGAAAATCGGGCATAAGATCGGTGGCTACCAAGTCGATAACATTTTTCTTATCAATCAGTTCTTCAACCGTGTAGCCATGTATTTCCGCGTATTTACTGTTAACGTACCTGAATACGCCGTCTTGAGTAAGGTATATGCCGACATTGGATTTTTCCGCCAGGTCCTTGAACGTGTGCTCTGACTCACGAAGCGCCGCTTCGGTATTTTTTTGACTCGTAAGGTCCCGGATGATGATACAGGGGCAATCACGCCGCTCTTTGTCTGTGAAGATAAAAAAGGATACGGCGCAGTAAAGATGCGTTCCGTCTTTGCGGAGAAACAAGTAATCTTTTTCGATAAAGCCGCCACCCTTGCATTCTTCCATGGTTTTAAGAAGAGGGATTTCCGAAGGGTCTGCAAGACCGCCCAGTCCGGCATGAATAATCTCTTCCTCAGTTCGGCCTAACAGGCGGCAGGCCGAAAAATTAGCACCGACAACATGGCCATCGGGAGCCACCAGTAACATCCCGTTAGGGCTTTTTTCATAAGTGAGGCTCAGTCGTCGGTTAACCTCTGACAGTTCGGCTTCGGTTTTCTTTAATGTTTTTTGTACCTTGGAATGTTCCATGGCATACCGGATAACCCGTCTGAGCAACCTGCCGTTTATTTCACTTGTGATCAGATGATCCAGTGCTCCCTCATGTATTGCTTCCTTTGCCAGAGAGTCGTCTTCTGTTTCTGTTATCACGATAATGGGTACCTGTGGTGCCTGACTGCGGACTGTTGTGAAGGGGTTAACCCCGGTGTTGCCGGGCAGGGAAAGGTCGAGAAAAACGACATCGGCAGGACGCTGATGATTCAGGTGTTCAATACCTGCCGCGAGGCTGTCCGCCCACAAAAGATCGTTGCCGGCTCCTGTCCGGGAAAGGGATTCCTTAATAATGCTGCGGGCATATTCGGGATTATTCTCAATCAGTATGATTTTCAGACCATCTTTCATTGTATGTCTCTTTTAACCCGTGCTATTACCCTGCCTCTACCCTGTTTCACTTCTCCTGTTTTCCGCTCATGTTTTTAACCGGAAACCCTGAGAAAACAATTTTCTTAATATATTTATCGCCTTTTCAGGGCAACGTTTAAGTCCTTCACCCTCTCCTCTGTGTTTTATTAACAATAATCGGCGCTGGGGTTTCGGAAGGGCAGGGAATGATAGGTGAATGCGCATTAACGAGATGGTAATTCGCGCTTCCATCCCCCCTTCGATGAATGTGACAGTCTGTTTCTGGGGCAAAACTCTCTATTTTCCCGAAAGAGGTGTATGTCACAGCACGTCCTTAGATTATTTATATCTTCTAATCCGGGATGTGTCAATCCGGCAAGATAGGTGGTTATAATATTTATCTTATTGAAATAATTGTATTTATCACTCGCTGAAGAGATCAACAAAAACAAATGAAACCGCATCAAAAAGACCCTTATCGCTCATTTTGAGTTTGGGAATGACCGGCAGGGCCATAAAGGAAAGGGTCATGTAGGGAGATGAGAGCTGCGTGCCGAGCTTTCGCGTGAGAACATTGAGACGGGCATATTTTTCCGCGACGGTGATGCCGTCTTCATTGGACATGATACCCGCGACAGGCAGGGGAAGTATCTCATGAAATTCATCTGAAACCAGGGAAATACCTCCTTTTTGTGCGATAACAAGATTCGCGGCTTCGCAGATTGCTTCGTCGCTGACACCAACAGCGATGATATTGTGGGAATCGTGGGCAATTGACGAGGCGATGGCACCTTTTTTAAAACCGAAATTCTTAATAAAACCGATGGCAGGTTGTTTGTTTTTGTAACGGTTTATGACGGCTATTTTCAGGATATCACGGCTTACATCGGACACGGCATTACCCTTCACAGCGAGCGGAGTATCGATGAAACTGCCGGTTATGAGCTGATTCTCAAGAGCCTCAATGATACGAACCTTCGTGCCTTTCATTTCAGCGCGAAAATCCCGAGGGACCTTTTTTTCTGCTCCAAAACGGTTTTGTATCAATGGCGTCTTATATGAGAGACGTGTTTTCCCGTTTTCAGCGACGAGGCTGCCGCCAATGAATGTTTTGAGGACGGTAAACTCAATGAGATTATTTACAACAGCAAAGTCGGCGGGATGATTTTTCTGAAGAAGCCCCACATCGAGCTTATAGTGGAGGACCGGGTTCAGCGTGGCGCACCTGAGGACTCTCATAACATCGATGCCTTTGCTGACCGCCCGTTTTACCAGTACATTGATATGTCCGCGAGCGAGGTCATCAGGGTGCTTATCGTCGCTGCAGAACATACAGTCGTCGGGATTTTTTTCGATGAGCGGATAGAGGGCATTAAAGTCCTTGGCTGCCGAGCCTTCACGGATGAGTATCTTCATACCGAGGCCGATCTTTTCCCGGGCTTCTTCATATTCAAGACACTCATGGTCTGTGGTGATACCGGCTGAGATATACTGTTTCAGCGCCTCTCCTCTCAGGCCGGGGGCATGTCCATCAACCGGTTTGTTGTGTCTTTTCGCGGCATTGATCTTTGCCATTACTTCGCTGTCGTTGCCGATGACAGCGGGGAAATTCATCACTTCGCTGAGATATTTTATACGGCTGTCACTGAGCAATCGTTCTGTTTCACTCACGCCTATACACGCGCCTGATGTTTCAAAGGGTGTCGCGGGAACGCAGGAAGGAGCGCCGAAGAAGAATTTAAATGGTGTCCTGTCCGCGTTTTCTATCATGTACCGGACGCCTTCGACACCAAGAACGTTGGCGATTTCGTGAGGGTCACACAGCGCGCCTGTTGTGCCGTGTGTAACTGCTAGCCTCGCGAATTCTGAAGGTACCAGCATTGAACTTTCACAGTGAACGTGAGCGTCAATGAAACCGGGGATGATATACGTGTCGTAGCTTCTTGTTTCTCTGGTAATGTGAACGATGACGCCGTCACGAATTTCTAACGTGCCCGGATAAATGGTGTTGGCTGCGACATCGACAATGTTACCGCAGATGTTCATATAAATCGAAGGAACTCATGGCACAAGGTGAAAAGCTTAGAGCGCGCGGAATTCAACCTTTAACCTTGTGCCTTTCTCCTTGTAACATGCGGCTTTCTTTACGCGGCTTTGATAATTTTCGTTTCTTTGTATGCCCGTGTGTAAGAGTTAATGTTTTTCTGGGCGATTTTTCCGAAACGGTTATTGATGGGTTCCGTAAGCATGTCCAGATCCATCATGCCCGTCGCCTTGAGCAGTGCCCCGAGCATTGTTGTGTTTGTTATATTGATTCCCATTTCTTCTTTAGCTATTGTGGAGGCGTCCACATAGGCAACATTCTGGCCTGGGAATAGTTTCTTCAATTCATCTTCTGACTTGTTTGCGTTGATGATAATAAAGCCGCCTTTTTTGAGACCCTGTGAAGGATTGGCGGAGCCAAGCAGTGTGGGATCGAGGATCAGGACACTGTCAGGCTCATAGATTTTTGAGCGAAGCCTGATCGGTTTGTCAGAAACCCGTAAAAATGCCTGAACAGGGGCCCCTCTGCGTTCCGGCCCAAAGCTGGGAAAAGCCTGGGCATACTCCCCCTTTTTTATTGCCGCCTGAGCGACAATTTCAGCGGCTGTCACAGCGCCCTGGCCGCCCCTTCCATGAAATCTGATTTCTATCATGTCTGCCTCCTTTTATGTAACCGTAAATTTTATTCGCCATTCAGTGCCCTTCGGTGTATCGAGAAGGGTGATACCCTTTCCTGACAGCATATCGCGGATTTCATCTGATTTTTTGTAGTCCCTGTTTTGTCTTGCCTCCGTCCGTTCCCGGATGGCATTTTCAACAAATGTCTCGTCGAGGCCGACGCGCCTTAAGTGACGGGTTTTTTCCGCAGTCTCCAGCGCGACCGGATCGTCCTTCAGAAGGCCAAGCGTGTCACACAGGTTGAGGAAGATATTGTTCGCATAGGTGATGAGCGCGACCGCATTTTCACTCTTATCGCCGGCCAGCTTGTTGATGTTTTTTGAAAGCTCATAGATGTGGGAGAGTGCCAGGGCAGTATTGAAATCATCGTCCATGGCCTCGAAAAAATTCTTCTCAAGCTCGTCTGCTTCAGGATATCGCGCGGGAGCCGCACTCTTCTCTTTCTGAATCTGAAGCGCTTTTTCGTACGTGTGGTAGAGCCTGTGGAGGACATTGTTGGCATCTTCAATGGATTTATCGCTGTAATCGATAGGGCTTCTGTAATGAGTTGTGAGGAAAAAGAGGCGTAATACTTCGGGATGATATTCCTTCAGAAAATCTTTTATTGAAAGGGTATTTCCGATGGACTTTGACATCTTCTCTTTATCAATATTAACAAAACCGTTATGGACCCAATAGTTGACAAACGTCGTGCCTGTTGCCGCTTCAGTCTGTGCACGTTCGTTTTCGTGATGGGGAAAGACGAGGTCTTTGCCGCCTCCATGGATATCAAAGGGATTACCGAGATATTTTGTGCTCATGGCGGAACACTCAACGTGCCAGCCGGGCCTGCCTGCGCCGAATGGAGCTTCCCATGAAGGCTCTCCCTCTTTCGAGGCTTTCCAAAGCACGAAATCGAGGGGATTCTTTTTTTTCTCATCAACTTCAACTCTGGCGCCGGCGATCATTTCATCGAGAGGCCTTTTTGAAAGTCCGCCGTATTCATTATAACTGTCCACTGAAAAATAGACGTCGCCATCGGCGACATAGGCATGTCCCTTTTTCAAAAGGGTGTTGACAAGGCTGATCATGTCGTCTATGTGCTCAGTTGCCCTCGGTTCGTGAGTTGGCCTCATGACATTGAGGGCGTCCATGTCTTTGTAGAATGAGGCGATATATTTTTTTCCCACTTCCTGCCAGGGGATATTTTCCTGTTGGGATTTTTTAATGATCTTGTCATCTATATCTGTGAAATTTTTTATGAAAGTGACATCGTACCCCTTTTTTATCAGATATCGGTAAATTGTATCGAAGACGATGCCTGACCGCGCGTGGCCGATGTGGCAATGGTCATATACGGTCACGCCGCAGGTGTACATTTTCACTTTCCCCTCTTCGATGGGAGTGAAAGGCTCTTTTTTACCTGAAATTGTATTGTAAACCCGTAAACTCATAGCGTTGACCGTATTTTCTAACACAGCGGTGCTTATTTTGTCAATGAACTAAAAGGGTTGCCTGTAGAGGCATTAAAGAGAACCACTTAAGGTCAAAGGCGAAAGGTTAAAGGTACAAGATAAAATCTAATAAAATTACAAAGCGTGAAACTCAATATTAACATCCTGACGAATATTGACCACAATGTCTTATACTGTTTACTATTCACTGCTTTTATTCACCTTCGTTTATTGACTTTTTTGCCCTGTGACGCTATTCTTATGCGCAATGAAGAAGGAACTGCAACGTCTCACAAAGATTCGCAATATCGGTATTGCGGCCCATATCGACGCGGGCAAAACGACGGTGACAGAACGCATCCTCTTTTATACCGGCAAAACGCATCGCATTGGTGAGGTCCATGAAGGGACGGCGATCATGGATTATCTCCCGCAGGAACAGGAGCGCGGTATTACCATTACTTCGGCGGTGACGACGCTCTATTGGAATGATCACGAGATTCAACTCATCGACACACCGGGACATGTGGATTTTACTATTGAAGTGGAACGGTCACTCCGTGTACTCGACGGGATGGTAGCAGTCTTCTGCGGTGTTGGCGGAGTGGAGCCTCAATCGGAGACTGTCTGGCATCAGGCAGACAAATACCATGTTCCGAGGATCGCCTTCATCAATAAGCTTGACAGGCTCGGCGCCGATTTTTTCCGTGTCGTTGATCTTATCGTTGAAAAGTTTGGCGCCAACCCGATACCGCTCCAGATACCGCTGGGCAGAGAAGACGGTTTTTACGGTGTCGTAGACTTGATTTCCATGAAAGGTATTGTCTGGGATGAAGAAGACATGGGCACTACATACCGGTCAATAGCCATACCGCCAGAACATCAGGAAACGGCAAAGACATATCGTGAAAAACTCTTTGACAAACTGTCGCTCCTCGATGATGAGTTCATGGAACACTATCTGGAAGGCGGACCTATTGATGAAGCAATTATCGTCCGGGCGCTCAGAAAAGCAACTATCTCTTTGAAGTGTGTTCCGGTGCTCTGCGGGGCCGCGCTGCGAAATAAAGGTATTCAACCTCTTCTTGATGCCGTTGTTTCCTATCTGCCTTCCCCCCTTGACGTGCCGCCCGTTACAGGAGAAAATCCTGAAACAGGCGAACTGGAGGAACGTAAAACAAGCATTGAAGAAGATTTTGCGGCGCTTGCGTTCAAAATTGTTATTGAAGAAGGAAGAAAACTTTCTTATATCCGTATTTACTCGGGCAGGCTCAAGGTAGGCGAAGAGGTCTATAACGTCAATATCCGCAAAAAAGAAAAGGTCTCCCGTATCTATAAGATCCACGCGAACCATAAGGACAGGATCGAAGAAACACAGGCGGGGGCTATCGTCGGCATCGTGGGCCTGAAAGAAACCTCAACGGGGCACACACTGACAAAGTCGAAGCCCATTCTCCTGGAACCTATTGAGGTTTATCAGCCCGTTATTTCCATCGCTGTTGAACCCGCGCGTAATGCTGATCAGGATAAACTCATGACCGTCCTCCAGAGGATAGCCGAAGAAGACCCTACCTTTATCCTCAAGGCCGATGAGGACGCTTACCAGACTGTTGTTTCCGGCATGGGAGAGCTCCACCTTGACGTTGTCGTGAAAAGGATCAAAGAAGATTTCGGCATTGACCTCCACGTGGGCAAACCACAGGTTGTCTACAAAGAAAGCATAGAAAAAGCTGTTTCGAAGGAACACACTTTTGAGAAATTGATCAACAATACCCTTTGCAAAGGCTGGGTATCACTCTCTGTCGCTCCTAACGGAAGAGGAAAGGGGATTACCCTCAGAAATCATATTATTGAGACTCATACGGCCTATCCTTTTGTTTCAGCCATCGAGGAAGGTATCATGGAGGCATCGAACATAGGCGTACTCAAGGGATATAAGCTTACTGACGTTAAGGTAAACATACGTGACGCGTTTTTCAATAATCCCGAGTTTGCCCGGCTTACGTTGAAAATGGCCGCGTATGATGGGTTCCGTGAGGCCGCGATCGAGGCAAGTCCTGTTTTACTTGTACCGATAATGTCTCTTACCATAACGACACCCAATGAGTTTCTCGGAGATATTATTGGAGACCTCAATTCCCGTAAATGCCAGATCGCAGATGTGGCGGCAAAAGACAAGATAACCGTTGTACAGGCAAAAGCGCCCCTTACGAATATGTTTGGCTATTCCACGGATATCCGTTCCCTCTCACAGGGGCGAGCCTCATTTACCATGTATTTCTCACACTATGACAGGATAGAGAATGGATAATATCGGTGAGGTATTAAGATTCCTGCGCGAAAAACATGATTGCATATCCGGCGACTACATCGCGAAAAAGCTCAAGGTATCGAGGACAGCAGTATGGAAATACATGAATCAGCTTGAACATTTCGGTTATGTTATCCGTAAATTGAAAGGGAAGGGATATACGCTTGCCTCGACACCTGACAGGCTCTATGCCTGGGAAATAGACGAACACCGCAATACCGGGATAATCGGAAAGAAGATCATTCACCGAAACCTTGCTGATTCCACAAATGCCATTGCATTCAAACTTGCCCTTGCCGGAGAGGAGGAGGGAACATGCGTTGTTGCGGAATCACAGGAAAAGGGGAGGGGAAGGTTAGGAAGAAAATGGTGTTCCCCCAAGGAAAAGAACATCTATCTTTCTGTTATCGTGAGACCTTCAATTCATCCTGCCGTGGTGTATCCCATAACATTTCTCTCATCACTCGCAGTATATGATACAATCGAAGAAACAACCGGTGAAAAACCGGCGCTCAAATGGCCCAACGATGTTCTCATGCACGGCAAAAAATTGTGCGGCACTCTGCTTGAACTCTCGACAGAGGCGGATATGGTGCGTTTTGTTATTATCGGCATCGGTTTCAATGTCAATATGAATATCGACGAAATGGATGAAGAGATACGGCAGAAGGCTAGTTCCCTCTCAATAGAGACAAAAAAGATTTACGCAAGAGCGCCCCTCTGTGGTATGCTACTTAATAATCTGGAAAAGTATTATCTGTTGTTCAGAAAGAAGAGTGAAGAGGAAATATGCAGGATATGGGAGGAAAGGGCGGAAATTAAAGGAAAATACATGGAAATAAATCAGATGGGAGAGTCCTATAAGGGTTTTTGCGAGGGCTTAAGCAGAGACGGTGCAATTCTTCTCAATATAGACGGGAGAAGTCAAAAAATTATTGCCGGTGATGTGAGGTTTTAAATGCTCCTTGTTATTGACATTGGAAATACGAACATAGTATTTGGCGTGTATGACGGCGAGACCCTTGTGAACCACTGGAGGCTGAGCACGGTTCTCAACAAAACCGTTGACGAATACGCAATCCTTCTCAACAGCCTTCTGTACATTGAGAAAATACGCCTCAGCGAGATTGACAGCGCGGTTATCTCCTGTGTTGTACCGCCTTTGCTCATTCCTTTTGAGAACATGTGCCGAAAATATATAAACATCACACCGATGGCCATTGAACCGGGTATCAAGACGGGCATGCCGATCCTTTCCGACAATCCTTCGGAAGTCGGTGCGGACAGAATCGTTAACGCCGTGGCTGGTTTTGAAAAGCACAAAAAATCCCTTATCATAATTGATTTCGGCACGGCGACAACCTTTGATTATGTAACCCCAAAGGGTGAATATGTCGGTGGCTGCATCGCTCCCGGTATGCTCATATCTCTGGAGGCGCTCTTTGAACGGGCGTCTAAACTGCCCCGCGTGGAACTGGTGCAGCCGAAAAATGTTGTCGGCAAGAATACCGTCCATGCCATGCAGGCCGGTATTACCTATGGATACGTGAGCCTCGTGGACGGTATTGTGAGGAGAATGAGAGATGAAGTCAAGACCAATCCGTACGTCATTGCCACGGGCGGTTTTTCAAGCCTTATCTACAAAGGTTCCGAAACAATTGATGAGGTAGACGGATTTCTCACGCTCCGGGGTCTTAAAATCCTTTACGACAAAAACAAAGAACATCACAAGTTCAAATAGATTTAGCCGTTTACTGTTCTCAATAAATTATCGATATATTATAATGTATGCAAACCAGGGTTATTTTTTTCCGTGGAATGTCCATCTCGTAATAGTATTTTGTTTTTCTATCCCAAATTATGTGTTAGAACCTATCGGTGTGAAATTACCCCTTGAAAACACGCTCATTATGCTCCAGCGGCACCACTCGCTCGCGTTCGGCTTCGAAACTTTTGCCTTCAGGCAAAAGACCAAGCTTTCTCGCCTCACGACGGTTTTCAAAAGGTAATCCGATACCGACTCAAATGAAATATCTGGATTTATCTAAAAAGAAAACATTGCATGCATAACCCTGTGTTCTGATATTTCTTCGTTTAATAAAGGGGTATTACTTGAAGGGTTTGCCGAAGGCGTCAAGAAAGGCGATTTCATCAAGAGGTTTCCGCGGTGTCTGGCCGGGCGTCTCCTCAAAGTAGCCCATAGGCGCCATTTCAACGATATTGTACCCTTCGGGGATATTGAGGATTTCATCGACCTTTTTCGCGTCAAAGAGACCGACGTGGACAGTACCGAGACCGAAATTCCAGGCAGCGAGTACCATATGTTCCATGGCAATACCACAGTCGAACATAAACCAGTCACCCTTATCTGTGGCGGCTTCTCCCCGGGAAAAACCGGACCGACCCCTCTGGGCGGCAACGCAGAGGACTATCGGTGCCTCAACCATAGCCTGGCGGGCAGGGTTGGTGGGCCGCAATGTGGACTGAAGGCGCTCTTTTACACGTTGGTCCTTAACGACAATGAAACGCCAGACCTGAGTATTCGCCCATGAGGGTGAACGTCGCGCCGCTTCAAGGATATCAAGGATGATTTCTTCGGGAACGGAAATGTTTTTATATTTCCTGACACTTCTTCTTTCATTAATCACTTTCATTAAATCCATGTCTTAATTATCTGACATGGCAGGTATCTTTGTCAAGACTTTCCAGTTTGTTATGACACCGCGCGGAATGGCTTCCAGCAACAATTCAATTGACAAAGTTGCCTTCCTATGGCACAGTATGATTTCAAATCTCAGAAGGGATTGATACAAAGAAAGGTCGCATCTTTTAAGCATATGGAAAAAAAAGACGTCCCCCAGGATAAAGGTATATTGGGACATGTGCGGGTTGTCTGTTATGCTATCGACGAAAACGGTCGGTATGTAAAAACTCAGAGTGACGGTTGGGAGCCCACAAATATTGCCAATAGTGTCGCCTGGGAATTTATTAATGAAGAACTCGCGTCAATTCATGAAAAAGTCAGGAAAAAGGAATTGAGTCCTCTTGCGTATTATATGAAGAAAAATCTCATGGATATAAAGCTGCTCTCTCAATATACAGGTTTAAGAGTATGGAGTGTGAAACGCCATTTCAAACCAGAGGTTTTTAATAACCTCGATAATAAGGTACTCCAACGTTATGCCTCGGTTTTTAACTTAAGCGTAGAGCAATTGAAAGAAGTGCCCTGAATGACTGCGGCAAAAACAGATACAGCATTTATACATCGCCAGTCGGCCCATTGTGAAAGCGGTGTTACATCGAGCCTCCTTTCACATCACGGCCTCAATGTTTCGGAGCCACTTGCCTTCGGCATTGGAGCCGGTATCTTCTTCGGATACTTTCCTGTTATCAAGGTCTACGGATCGCCCTTCGTTACCTATCGCAATATATCGGGAAGAATACTGAAAAGTACGGCGAAACGTCTCGGCGTCCACTTTGAGAAATTTATCTTTAAGAATCCCGAAAAGGCAATGGAAACGCTTGACAGGATCATTGATAAAGGTGTGGCCGTGGGCCTGCAGGCTGGTGTTTACTGGCTTCCCTATATGCCGGACGCCATGCGCTTTCATTTCAACGCCCACTCACTCATTGTCTATGGGAGGGAAGGCAACGACTACCGCATCAGTGATCCCGTCCTTGATGAGCCTGTTGTCTGCCCGCGGAAAGATCTTATGAAGGCCCGCTTTGCAGAAGGTCTTCTGGCGCCGAAGGGCAAGATGTACTATCTTTCTGATATCCCCGAAAGCGTTGATTTTCGCCATGCCATTGAAAAGGGTATCAAAGAAACGTGCAGGATGATGATAAGAGCACCTTTCCCCTTTATCGGCGTGCGAGGCATGAGGACTTTCGCGAAAGCTTTGAGACAATGGCCGGAAAAATACGGAAAACGCAAAGCGGTGCTCCATCTTGGCCACGTCATCAGAATGCAGGAAGAGATTGGTACAGGCGGAGGTGGATTTCGCCTCATGTACGCCGCGTTTCTTCATGAAGTTTCCTCCATTGTTGGCGATGACCGATTTCTGAAATTGTCAAAGAGAATGACGACCGTGGGTGATCAATGGAGGGAATTTGCCCTCTCCGGAGCGAGGATTTGCAAGAACAGGATTTCTAACGGAGAGACCTTTGATCGCCTCGGTGAAATTATTCTTGACTGCGCCGAAAAAGAATATCAGTTATATAAAGATTTGTGGAAAATGGTAAGGTGACAGAACAGGTGTCGAATACAATGATAATTGCCGCCCGGGACCTGAGAAAAACATATCCGGGAGCGTCAGAACCTGCTGTTAAAGACTTTAATATCTTCATTACGGAAGGGGAAATTGTCGGTCTTCTTGGTCCCAATGGGGCCGGGAAGACAACAACAATTTCTATGATGAATACCCTCGTGAAACCTACAAAGGGCAGTATCACGATTTACGGAATAGATATTGTTCGGTATCCGCAGGAAGTAAAAAGGCTCATCGGATATGTGCCCCAGGAAGTAGCCCTCTATCCGAATCTGTCAGCACGGGAAAATCTTCGTTTCCTTGGGCGTGTCTTGGGACTGAAGGGTAAATTGCTTGAACAGAGGGTATCAGAATGTATCGACTTTGTCGGTCTGGCGGAAAGCGCTGACCGGTACATCTATACCTATTCGGGAGGAATGAAACGGCGGGCCAATTTGGCCGCAGGCATTCTCAACAAACCAAAGGTCCTTTTTCTTGACGAGCCAACCGTAGGGATTGACCCCCAATCGAGAAACCTCATCCTTGAAAAACTTGCTACAATGAGAGGAAAGACCACAATGATCTATACGACACATTATATGGGTGAGGTGGAAAATCTTTGTTCATCTGTGGCAATTATGGACGCGGGCGGTGTTATCGCGGAAGGAACCCCTGAGGAATTGATTAAGCACATCCCGGGATCTGCCAATCTCGAGGATGTTTTTATAGCGCTTACCGGAAGGCAACTGAGAGACTGATAAAATTGTAATGGGTAAACTCTGGCCAAACATACTTAAAGAACTATTGCTCCTCTTTCGGGATTACATGGGCCTTCTCATAATATTCCTCATGCCCGTTGTGCTGGTAATTGTTGTTACCCTTGTTCAGCAAAACCTCATCCGGCAGAATTTCCTTGGGTCCTCAGGTGAAACAAAAACAAAGACGCTTTTTCTGGACAGGGACGGGCAGACGGTAGGGCCGAAACTCGAAGAGGTTTTGAAAAAAGCAAAGGTTCTGGAACTTGTCAAGGAGCTGAAAGGGAAACCAATCGACCTGGAGACGGCTCAAAAAGCTGTCGCAAAAGGTGATTACCAGCTTGCAATCCTCGTTCCTGAGGGTGCGACAAATGCCTTCATTCGCGACGCGAAAGAAGCAGCGCGAAATTCCCTGTCTTCCGGCGACACAAAAAATGTATCGCCAAAGAAGAAAACGACAGCTGTGCCCGATCTTATTGTCTACTTCGATCCGACGGTGCCGGAGACAACGAGGACGAGTGTTAAAGACTCTTTGGAAAAAGCTCTTATGGGCATTGAGACGGACGAAAAGATTAAGTCCATCTCCGCACTACTTCCTCTTGAAATTGAAACATCCATAAAAAAAGCAATGGGCCCCATGTGGTCGGAAGAGATGAAGAAGACTCTCCCTGTACTCCATATGAGCTGGGATAAAACACCGATTATGACAATAAAGGAAAATGCGGCCCAACTTGGTAAGCAGACAAAGATTCCCAGTACGGTTCAGCACAATGTTCCTGCGTGGACACTTTTCGGCATGTTTTTTATCGTTGTTCCCCTGGGGGGTTCACTTATCAGGGAGAGACAGAGCGGAATGCTTGTCCGTCTTCTTACGTTGCCCATGTCATGTTTGACCATACTTGCCGGGAAAATAGTCACATATGTATTTGTGTGCATGGCCCAGTTCGGGCTCGTTTTAACCGTAGGAAAGTTCCTCCTGCCCCTGCTCGGAGCACCCGCGCTCGAGGCGGGTTCTTCGCCGATTGCTCTCGTTGTTATTGCCCTGAGCGCAGCCCTGGCGGCTTGCGGATATGGTATTCTTCTCGGAACGATGGCCCGGACATATGAGCAGGCCTCTGCGTTCGGCGCGGTATCCGTTGTTATCGCGGCAGTTCTTGGCGGTGTCATGGTGCCGGTTTTCGCTATGCCCTCGGTAATGCAGAAGATAAGCCTTTTTTCTCCGCTTTCCTGGGGTATGAATGCCTTTCTCGACATATTTCTTCGAGGAGGCAACCTGGAGACTGTTCTGCCTGATATCACATTGCTTGGGCTTTTTTTTCTTGTAACAACAGTGATAGCATGGTTTAATCTCTCCCGAAAAGGTCGTATCAGGATTTAATAACAATATGATGAAAGGTTATATACAATGAAATGGTTTGAAAAAGAAGGATTGGAAAAAGAATTAGTGGAACTTATTGTCAAGGTTTGTAATGTTCTTGATCCTGTGCCAGACGATTTCTCTTTTGACGATCCCATTGTAGGCAAGGAATCGCCTTTAGGCCTTGATTCGCTCGATGCGGTGGAAATAGTGGTGGCCGTGGAAAAAAAATACAATGTCAGGGTCGACGCGCAGGAGACAAGCCGTCTGGTCTTGCGGTCGATCAATATCCTGGCTGAATTTATACGACAACAGAAGAGTCAGATTCCTGATTAGGATGTATACCCGGATAAGAAACATAATTTCATCGGCAATCTTCGTTCTGGTTGTTTCTTTTTTTCTCCATGGATGTTCAACAACACCCGCGAAACCTCAAACTGCTTCCTGCCCGGATTATGAGTGTGTCAAAGACACCATCTCACGACTGGCCCAAAAAGAGATGAAGAAGAACAATGTGGATGGTCTCAGCATTGCGCTTGTCGATGATAAAGGTTTTATCTGGACAGAGGGTTTCGGCTATGCCGATAAAGAGAAAAAAATTCCGGCGACACCCGAAACGGTCTATCGTGTCGCTTCGATCTCAAAATTGTTTACCGCGACAGCAATCATGCAACTGGCTGAGCAGGGGAAACTCAACATCGACGAACCGTTGAGTAAGTACCTGCCTGAGTTTTCCATCAGAAGCCGTTTCCCGGAAGAGGGGAAGATTACTTTGAGAAATCTGATGACCCATCATTCAGGCTTACCAGCCAATCTTTATAAAGGCATCTTTTCCGTAAATCCCGAACCTTTCACGAAGGTGATTGAAAAGATCAAAGACGAATATCTTGCCTATCCGCCCGGTTCAGTCTATTCGTATTCCAATCTTGGTGTTACACTTCTCGGTGGAGTTATCGAGAGGGTGAGCGGAAAAGATTATGCCTCTTACATGAAAGAATCTTTATTGAGCCCTCTTGGCATGAGTAATTCTTCTTTTAATCCTATGGCAGGTGAGACAACAGCGAAAGGATACAGGGACGGCAAGGCGCTCAATGGATTCGGTGTCCGCGACCTTCCTTCCAGTGGTCTATTGTCAAGCGCTGCTGACCTTGGTCATTTTATGCAAATGGTCCTTGCGGGCGGTACATATAATGGACATCTGATTATTAAACCGGAAACAGTTGCCGAAATGGCGCTTCCCCAGAATGCCGATGTGCCCCTCGATATGGGCATACAAGTCGGCCTCGGCTGGGCCCTGGATGGTATGGGTAATATGGAAATAAAGAACGCGGGGCCGGTGATGCATCATGGCGGAGCATTGCCGTTTTTTAACAGTCAACTCCTCATTTTGCCGCAAAAGAAGCTCGGCGTCGTTGTTCTCACGAACTCATCAACACGGCCTGCCGTGGATAATGTGGCTGCAGAGGCATTGATACTGGCGCTGGAGGCTAAAACCGGTGTAGAACAACCACGAAAATCAATCCCTTCTGAACGGCCCGATTCACTTTCTCCCGAAGAAATAAAGTCCTTTACCGGTCATTATGCCACCCCTATAGGGCTTGTCAAGGCTTACGGGAAATCAGATTCCCTTGAGGTGGAGCTCTTGGGCAATAAATTGAGCCTCATACCGCGTACTGACGGGATGCTGGCGTTGAAATACAAATTGTTCGGTTTTATCCCTATCAGTCTCGGCGAACTTGATGACGTGGGCGTATGCCGTTCTGCTGCCGGGGGACGCGAAGTGCTCCTCACGCGTTCATCAAGTCTCGATATGGTCTTTGGAGAAAAAATCTACCCTCCCGCAATATCGGAAAATTGGCTAAAACGTGTCGGCGATTATGAAATCGTCAACGTGGGTGACGATATTCTCTTTTTTGACGATGTTCGTCTTGCGCGTCAGGATGATTTTCTGGTTGTTGAATATGCTTCACAATTTATTACCGAAGGCACGGTGAAATTTCCTATTGCGCCTATCTCAGATACGGAGGCGATTATTCTTGGTCTGGGCAGCGGTATGGGTGAGACGATCCGTGTAATAAATATCAACGGTAGGGAACATCTCGCGTACTCGGGCTATCAGCTCCGTAAAATTTCCAGCAATTAAACACAGATTACCTTAATACCATCATTGTTTTTTTATAATATATTGTTCCGCAGAAAAACATTACGCCTTCAATGTGAAAGGATATGGAAAAAAAGACTTAGTTTATTGTAAAATAGAGGTGCCATCTATTTTTGCTGGAAAGTTGATCAACACTGTCTGTGCAGGTAAAGGTTCAGAGGAAATATGCTTACGTTAAGCCAGCCCCTCCTTATCAGTAGGGGAAAACGGAGAGAATGCTACCAACATCCAAACGATGATAAGCTCTGTATCAAGATTGTTATTTCCGGTGATGACAAGGAAACACTGCGCGAACAGTCATATTACCGGTTTCTTGAGAAGCGGAATGTCTCATGGAAAATGATTGCCAGATTTCATGGCAACGTGGAGACCAATATGGGGCCCGGCGCTGTTTTTGAGCTGATCAGGGATTACGATGGGCCGGTTTCAAAAACGTTGCGGCATTACCTGTCTTCATACAGAGATAAGAATAAGATAATTGATTACGGGGAAGTATCGCAGGCGATACTTGACATGAAACAATTTTTGCTTAAAGAAAGAATTATTACAATGAGCCTCGCAGATCATAATATGGTTTTCAGAAAGATCAACGAGAAAGAAGGAATCCTTATCCTCGTGGATAATATTGGTAATTCTGATTTTATACCTGTAGCTGATTATATTAAGTTTTTCACGAAGAAAAAAATATTGAGGGAATGGCGCCGATTCGAGTCCAATCTTCTCAATGCATACCCGGACAACAATATGCTACAAAAGATATTCAGGAATTGACACCAAGTCGCATTCAAAAATAGAGCGAGGCGACGACGAGGAGCCGACGCAGGCGTACTACCAGCACGTCGAGGACTGCGACGAGGAAGGCAACAAAGCCATATGAATGAAGGCGACTTGGTATGATCCTTGATACAATAAACAGTCAACTACCGTTTGATATTTTCTTATGTATTCGTAACCGTGCCATTTGGCAGCAACATGACGCAAAAAACACCCCGTCAATACCTGTGCAGTTTTATTTTATAAGGTTCCGGACGCAATCGTTTTTCAAGTGAACATAGACGCCGCTGCGAGCAGAAGACTATCTAGGGAACAAGGGTAACAATTCCCAATTGACCTTCCTTGTTGATCTTAAGACACTGAATCTGTTTTTCATCGATGCGCATGTCGGTCACCGCAATATTTCCGGCAGGGGGACGGTAGAGTATTCCGGCTCTACGGGAGAGAGCAGCTATAGCTATGTCAAAAGCGGGGCCGATGGGAAGGCTTCCATATACGGGTGTGTAGGAGGCAACCCGCGCATTCTCAGGAATGTACCTTCTATAGTGATTGCCACAATCCTTATTGCCGTCAGCCCCGATGATAAGAATTATATCATCTGTTATTGTCAGGGGGCTTGTTTCACATCTGCCCATTAACACACCCTCAATATAACCATAGCGGGAAACCGCCTCTTCATCTCTTGTAAGCAGAAAGAAAGCGGCCCCTTCACCGGGAATTGCAGTCTGGAGATGATATTCAAATGGTTTTATCTCGTGACCAATAGTAGCCGGTTCGCCGTGGTGACTATGCCAGAAATATCCCAGGGCATCGTGGTATTCATCAACAGCGCCCAGCAGGACTGAATCGACCCTCCCTTCTTCAAGCCAGTTTTTCGCGGCAATAAGGGCCGATGGGACGGACATTTCAAGCTGACTCACCGTCAGCCCCGGTCCTGTTATGCTGAGCAGCATCGAGATATTAGCAACGGCCGCATTCTGAACTGAATTAGAGAAAAATATCGGTGAGGAGAAGTTGTATCCACCATCGGCAAATATATCGGGAAATCCCGATGTAGTTCTGCTTGGACCATATCCTGACGCGACAATGATACCCATTCGCGATCGGTCGCAGTCGAGGCCGCCCGTGTCCTGAATGGCGAGGTGAGCCCCGAGAAGGGCCATTTTGGAATAATGGTAGACACGCCTGAGGATTCTCGTGTTGAGGAAGTCTTCAAGCCTTGCAGTATCTGCAAGGTACACGGGAATCTGACAATTTCCATTGGAGGTTTTCACCTGAACATGTTGCGTTCGCAAGGTTTTATTAGAGAGCGTGTTGTTTAGCTCCTCTAACCCGTAGCCAAAACCACCGACTACACCAACTCCTTGAATAGCGATCATAATGGCAAGCTACCCTCTGTAGTGAAGACAAGAACCCCGTTATGTCCGCCAAAGGCGAGAGATTCTGACAGGGCAACCTTGCCTTCTATCTCCATTTCAGTAGTTACTGGAGCAAGCGGAAGATGAGGATCAGCTGTCGTGAATCCGGCGCTGCGGGGTATTCTACCCATTTCAAGACATGCCACGGTGAAGACCGCTTCGACTGCGCCCGCGGCCCCAAGGGTGTGTCCTGTGAAACCCTTTGTGGAAAGAAAGGGAACACCGGGCAACATGTCTGCAAGCACAAGAGATTCTATCCTGTCATTATCCGCTGTGCCTGTCCCGTGTGCATTCACGAAGGCGATGTCCTCGACGGTCAGGTTACCCCGCTCCATTGCCTCTCCGATAGCACGTCTGAGTCCACGTCCCTCGGGATGAGGAGCAGTAAAATGATAAGCATCGCAGGAAGCGCCGTAGCCGAGTATAAAAGCCCGCGTTTTCTTGTTCCTGGCCATCCTGGATTTTTCAGATTCAAGAACAAGTATTGCCGCTCCTTCACCAAGGTTGAGGCCTTTTCTGTCTCTGTCGAAAGGTTTGCAGGGATCATTATCGGTAAGCTTCATTGAAATAAATCCGTTATACGTAACAGGGCAGAGTTCATCGGCGCCACCGGCAAGCACAATGTCGCAGATATCTAATTGGATCCAGGAAGCGGCGAGTCCCACAGCATCCGTACCGGAAGAACATGCGTTGACAACGGTTTGACAGGGGCCGCAGAGGTCGAACTCGCGAGCGATAACCGCTGCCGGATTACTGTTAAAAAGACGGGTAATATGGGTAATATCGGGTTTTTCTCCTTTCAGGTATTGCTGGTAGAAGGCTTCATTGTTCATGGCAGTACCAACCGTCGTACCTATGCAAACACCCACACGCCGAGAGCGCAGGCTCTCCAACTCTTGATCAAGTCCGGCGTTGCTCAGGGCTTCGCGGGCGGCAAAAAGCGCCAGCCTTGCCGTCCTTGTAATGTCCGTTATACCCCGGGGCGCAGGTTCCATGAGGTCACCGGAGACTTCGAAGACCGGGTAGGAAACATTATCGACCGAGGAAAACCGGGTCGGCGGAGCAGGATTCTTGTATTCTCCGAAGAGCGTGTTCATGCATTCCCCGATGTTATTGCCGGGACCGCAGATACAACTCATGCCTGTCATGGCAACGCGGAATGGATTATTCATGGGACATCCTTTCTTCTAAACAAGCACCCAAAGTACTGATCTATAAGCCGAAAAACCTGTCAAACATCAAGAGCCCCCCTGCAGGATAACGGCAGCAATATTGAGACAACAGGCTCAAAATACATCGAGTGAGCTGACGAGGAAGAACCCATCTTATAAACACAGCGTGAAGTGTAATGAAGCGAGCTTCTGCGGTCGGAAGGTGCGGTCTCGACAGCTTTTGCTGCCAAAGGGGGCGACGTGAGCCCCGGAAACAGCAACGTCATTATATGAGAGCAGACGGATTGACCCTGCAACTCTACACCACGGTGAGCAGCATGTAACACGTAGAAAACCGCGCGCTTTCAGGAACAAAGCAGAGCAGTTTCTGACCCTTATCAAGTTTTCCCGAATGGAACAATTCTTCAAGTATGATGTAAATGGAAGCAGCCCCTGTATTTCCTTTGTAACTCAGGTTCGTAAACCATTTCTCATAGGGGATTTCGAAGCCGAACTTTTTTAAATGGTCATAATAAACCGGTTTGAAATAGTTTGACGAATAATGCGGCAGCAACCAGTCGATTTCAGAAGCTGAAAGACCATGCTTCTTTATAATCAACGGTAATGTCTTTTCCACGGAAACGACTGCGCCCGCGCTGCTCAAGAGTTTGATATCCTGGCGCACGAGAAATGCCCCGTTTTTTACGGCTTCAAACTGAGAAACGTATTCACGCCAGCCTTTTGTGGTGCCGTCATCATTTTTTCTTGCTCCCGCGTACATGCATGTCTCATATTCTCCCGCGAATGAAATCTCCTCGATCCATTCGATCTTAAGGGCAAGCCGCCCGGAGGCCTTCTTCGGGGCCAGGAATACGGCTCCGGCTCCGTCGGAAAGCATCCATCTCAGGAAGGATGAATCAAAAGGAAGCATCGCATCTTTCTTTGTAAGCACCTCTCTGTTTTCACCGACGCCGTCGTAAAAACCTGCCCTCATAAAAGCCGACATCACTTCCGAACCCGTGGCGACGGAGTTGTTTACAAAGCCAAGCGCCACATTCATGTAAGCGTATTTCATGGCAGTCATGCCAGATATGCAGGCGCTTGTCGTACTGACCACTTCACAGGGCCCGCTTTTCAATTCGCCGTGGACCATGAGTCCATGGCCGGGCATTAACTGGTCCGGGCTGGTAGTTCCGCAGCAGAGACATTCTATATCATTAAGAGTAAAACCCGCGTAAGGGTTAAGCTTGCGGATGGCCTCAGCCGTAATCTGCGCGTTGGTATGACTCGGCATACCTGTGTTCGGATCGATAGCATAATATCGCGCGTCGATGGCATTGCTTTTGAGGACTATTTTTTTTATCTGGGTGGACATATTATTTACGGTACCGAGATATTTTTCTATCTCATCGTTCGCAACAGGTTTATTGGGAAGAAAAGCAGCCACATCGGTTATGAAGACTTCTTTCAAAGAACGCACCTCGCTATATTTTTGCGCCTGAATGACCTGATTTCAGAAGGTCGGCATAGTTTTCGTAGAACGCCTTCTCTTCCATTGCTGTTGGGAGAACGGCATTGAAAAGTGTATAATAATCCAGGTTATGGACAATAATCTTTTCTTTCATAGACCTGTAAAGAGAAGTTCCCGGAAGAGGTGTAAGAACCGAAAGCATGGGTAGGCCTACCGGATTTTGCGCCAGATAATCACGCAAGTCCTGAAAATCCCGCTCAGTATAGTCGGGTGAGATGATAAAATCACCCACAATAGTAATACCGATATCACGGAGAATCTCCATCGCTTCCATATTAGCGGCAGTTGTACTCGCCTTGTTTATGGCGACTAATTTCGTGTCGTCTATTTCTTCAAAACCAATAATGACGGAACGGAGCCCGGCCTTTCGCCATTCGCGGAAAAGATCCGGGTGACGCACCACTGTGTCGGAACGGACGTCGGCGATGAATTGTTTCTGTATGCCCTTCTCCAGTATCTTGTCGCACAATGACCGTGCCTGAGCGACATTACCGAAGGTATTGGCATCGACAAGACGGATAACAGATATATCGCCGAGGAGTTCTATGTCACGGAGAACTGTTTCAGGATCGTGTGTCAGATAACGACCACCGGTTGCGTTTTCGATACAGCAAAAGGAACAACGGTGCGGACAACCGAATGCCGTGGAGACAAGGCCGAGACTGAAGCCAAAATTTTCCAGCAGGTAACAATCACGATACCGGCCGACAAGATCGTATCGGGGGGCTTTGTTTTCCACAAGGTCATCGCGACAATAGGCGCGCGGGGTAAAAGTAAGCTCTGACCCTGGCTTTGTCTTCGCGACACCGCTGATGGTATCAGTCGGAGTGTTTTTTTGCAAAGCCGTAATCAGTTGCCGGAAGCTCATCTTTCCGAGTCCTATAACTATATAGTCTACCTCTTCCCGATTAAAAAAACCGGGATCACCACTTACGTGTATACCGCCGACAACAACCGTTGCCCGGACTTTTTTCTTTGCTTCTGAGGCCAGTCTCAACATTGTGTTGGCTTCGCAGGTAACACCGGTGATACCCACTACATCAGGATTAAAATCGACGAGGACATCACCGTATATATCCGGCATGGCCTTGAGATCGATAATTATCACCTCATGGTCATCAAGATTGCCCGCTATGGCTTCAAGTGAAAGCGGCTCACCCCTGAGGAACAATTTCAACGAATCGATGCCATATTCTTCTTCAGGGATGCTGCGACCGCAATTAGGGGGATTAACGAGGAGAATCCTCATTTGCTCTCTCGCTCACGATATACACTGGTTGTTTGCGTGAATTGATACTGCAAGATTGTATCCTTCCAACAGATAGCGTATTGACCTTTTCAGCAGTGATTAAGATAATACATCCTGTTCCACGGAGTCAAGGAAATTCACGGCGTTAGGAGTCAATTGCTGTTTCACGGGACATGGCGCATTATGTATGGCCAAGTAGTTGACTCTTATGATATACTTTTCAAAATTCAGGCGATTATTGTTGATATTAATTCTATTGTTTTATCCGTGCATCAACAGTAATGGCGGTAGCCTGCCCTGAAACAGGCTCCATTGCGAATAAGATGAAGCAAAATAGAGAGAAATAAAAGGAAGTTACAATGAAATCAGCGGATTCACAAAAAATAGCACTTGTTACCGGAGCCAGTAAGGGAATCGGGGCGGCAATCGCCGTTGTTCTTGCCCGTGATGGCTACGATATCTGGCTTAATTATCGCAGTGACCGTGAAGGCGGATCAGCGGTGAAGAATGAAATTGAAAAGAGCGGGAGAAAGTGCCTTCTGCTTCAATTTGACGTGGCCGACGGAGTGGCTGTCAAAAAAGCGCTGACGCCGCTTCTTGAGACTGAGACGCCCCATGTCCTTGTCAATAACGCGGGGTTCAGGAAGGATGCCATCATGGCTATGATGAACAGGGAGGAGTGGAAGGGTGTCCTTGACGTGAGTCTCGACGGATTTTTCCTCGTGACAAAACCGGTTATTACCAATATGCTGAGGAAAAGAAAGGGGCGGATCATTAATATTGTTTCTACGTCGGGACAGAGTGGTCTAGCCGGTCAGGTAAATTATTCAGCAGCAAAAGCGGGGCTTATCGGGGCCACGAAGGCCCTTGCTGCTGAGGTGGCGAAAAGAAATATTCTCGTAAATGCCGTCTCGCCCGGTTTCATCGAGACGGATATGACGAAGGACCTGCCGAAGGAGCAGGTAGTAGCGACGATACCGCTGGGAAGGTTCGGGAAGGCGTTGGAAGTGGCGGAGGTGGTGAGCTTTCTTGCCTCTGACAAGGCTTCCTATATTACCGGACAAGTAATCGCCGTCAATGGCGGGGTATACATGTAATGCCGATTCGTATTCATCCATAATAGCATCGCTTCCCTCGTCATCGCGCTCTCTGAATAGCATAAAATATGGCCATTGTCCTTGTCATCACCATTCTATTTCGGCATCCGAATCGGCCTAATCGGATAGATAGAATGTTTGATATTTGAACATTCCATGATTGCATGAGTTGAGATGCGATCTTTCGGGCGGTGCAAGACAAAAAAACCCCCGAGCCGCTTCCTTTAATTTTGTTTGTGCTGTTTGTCATTGATATACCGCATTTCAAGCAGTAATCGGGTATTAATTAATCCTTGACAAATATCTGTAATACGAGTTTTGATAAATCATGGCTGGAAGTATTTACCTTGGTAGGGATGATAGAAGGGTTAAAGAACCTTTTGAGGTGAAACATGTTTCCCAAATGATGGGGAATGATAATGTATCCCTGCGCGTTCCTTTTCCAAGATCTTACTGGGTTGTACCCGGAAAACTCCTTGCCGGATATTATCCCGGAGGTCTCGATACCGAAAAAACGGAGGAGAACATGAAGGGACTCCTCTGGGCCGGAATCAGATATGTAATCAACCTGACGGAAGAGAATGAACGGAACCGGTACGGAGATCCCCTACCGTCCTACGAGAATGTCATCATGCGTTATGCCAATCGGGCGGGGTTCAACTTAACGTGCGTAAGAAGGCCTACCAAGGATCTCGTTGCTCCAACCCCTGAATATATGCGGAACATTCTTGATGAGATCGACAACGCAATCCTCCAAGGCAAACCTGTTTATATTCATTGCTGGGGCGGAAAGGGCCGTACAGGAACCGTTGTGGGTTGCTACCTTACGCGCCATGGATACGCACAGGGACGGGATGTTTTGGACCTCATTGAGAAGCTTAGGCACAAAGACCCAGAGGTTGATCATCCTTCGCCCGAAACGAGGCTGCAACGCGATATGGTCACCAACTGGCGGGAAGTGGCGATCCAATGATTGAAATATCCAGGCGATCCATGAGATGTTTTCTCATTAATAAGAACCCATCTTTTTATTATTGGCTCAGACAAAAAAGTGAAAAGAGAGGGCTTTGAGACTGGCGCACCTGAGCGAATAGTAATCATGGATTCAGAAAAAATAATAAATATAAAACCTGCGTTAGATACTCTTAAGTCTAAAGCTGAGAAAGTAGAACAGATCATCGACATAATCGCCGCAACAGTTGATTTAGATGCAGTCGATATAAAAGAACTGGACTTAATTATTCAACATGGTAATAAAGTGGGGGAGCAGTTTACCTCTTTCCTCAGAACTTTACAGGAATTGATTATCTCTGAGAGTCTACATAAGGATGTAAATGAGAGTTTCGATGAAGGAGAAACATCAACGGTTATCAGGATTGATCGCACGGAATTATTTGATCCCGTCAAATTTATTCACCACAAAGGTTTAGAGATTGAGGAGCAGGATGAGCGCTCGATCATGCTGGAAGAAATAGATACTTCAGCGATAGCCCTTGAATCAATGCTGCAGGGTAATACAGTAATAAGCGGAAATGAACATTTGGAGCGGTTAAAACAAGCGGGGTACATCCGTCTCGATGCCAGGATTTTTCAGACGTTTTGGGAAAACCAGAATCTTATTCCTGAACATTGGAAAGGGACGACGAATTATGCTTACCATATTTTTTTTGATGGTACCATTCTGAGAAACCAAAACGGAAGGTATGTTATCTGCCTGTATTGGACTGAGGATAAAAAGTGGAAATGGACTTATTGTCGACTCGATATAGGAGGCTGGAATGAAAAAGATCTGTCAGCAGTTCTCAAAACGTGCTAATCTGTGGGTTTCAAATCGTAATCCGCACTTCTTCTTGATAAGCCCAATGCAAGATTGGTAAATTAAAGCACAACATCCCAACTTTTCTCTTTTAATGTCTGTAATGCCGAGTTTTGACTATCGACTATTCACTGCTTTTAGATTGAAATTTGGTCATTGTAATTTTTAGTTTTGTTTGGTCAATTGTAATTTGGGATTTGGTTATTATCAGTTAAATAATGCTTAACGCTCTTTGCTTCGATATCGATGATCTTGCGTATAGTCTGCACGTGAAATGCGGGAGTGCTCATCCGACAAGCTTTCTCGTTGAGAAGGAAACATATAGTCTTCTGGAA
This sequence comes from uncultured Syntrophus sp., assembly GCA_964644085.1. GTDB lineage: Bacteria > Desulfobacterota > Syntrophorhabdia > Syntrophorhabdales > Syntrophorhabdaceae > PNOF01. Next base: position 35,298 of record CAZXVZ010000003.1, read on the forward strand.
TTCCTTGATGAGTTGCAGATTAAAGCGACAATGTTTGTCCCCGGTTATGTGGCTGAGCGGTTTCCCGCCCTTGTAAGAGAGATGGATCGGGAGGGTCATGAAATCGGCAGTCACGGTCACCGGCACATGGATGGGGAATCGCTCAAAAGAGATGAGTTCAGACAGGAAATTGTCGCCGGAAAAGAAATCATCGAGGATATTATCTCAAAAGAAATCGTTCTCTATAAAGACCCCTGCTGGGGGATTACGCCGCAGACACCCTGGGCCTATGATGAGCTTATCGAGGCTGGCTACAAGACGGACAATACGGCCCAACCTGATTTACTGAAAGCCCTTGGAAAATCTCCCCGACAGATGTTGCCTTTTATTTACAAAGAGGCATTGACCGTTATTCCTGTTACTTCCATAACTCTTTTGGGAAAAACAATGCCTTTCAACGGTGGTTTCTTCTGCGCTTATATTCCCATCTCAATTCAAGCCAACTATTATAATAGGCTGAATTCCCAGGGCATACCATTCAATTACTTCTGCCATCCCTTTGAAGTGAGTCCAAAAGAAAGTAACCGGCGCGCCTGGAGCCGCGGTTCAGTGAGGGCGGCTTTTTACGGCATCTATTTCGGGAAATACCGTCACTATATTGCGACGCTTGCCACTCATTTCAAACTAGCTCCCTTAAGAGACACCTATGGAAAAATAATAACCAATGACCAAATTGCAAATCCCAAATAAGAAGATAATAACCAGACACTAAATTCCAAGGTACAAACAGAAAAAACAGATGTTCTGTATTTGATGCTTAAGTCTTGGTCGTTAAGACTTGTGCTTTTATTTGATCAATTGTAATTTGGAATTTGGTCATTATTCCCACGGAGGAAGGCATGCAGAGAGTTGTCATCACCGGTATCGGCATTGTATCATGCCTTGGAAACGATGTGAAAACGGTTGCGACATCGCTGCGATCGGGCAAGTCAGGCATTATCTATGACAAAAGACGGGAGGAAGTAGGTTTTCGCAGTCCACTAACGGGCACTGTGAATGGTTTTGAACCTGAAAAAATTCTCTCAAAAAAACAACGCAAGACCATGACTGATTTTGCCGTGCAGGCATACGCCGCCTCAATGGAGGCGCTTACCATGTCTCAATTCACGCCTGAAGATATACAGAACGACAGGACAGGACTGATTTTTGGCTGTGATTCAAGCTCTATAGCCGCCGTGGAACAGGTAGACCTCATGCGGCAGCATAATGACTCACGATCTATCGGAAGCGGTTACATTTTCCGCTCCATGACCTCTACCATTACCATGAATCTCAATACCCTCCTGAAAACGCAGGGAGCCTGCTGGACGATCAGTTCTGCCTGTTCCAGCGGAGGGCACGCCATAGGGCAGGCCGCGGACCTTATTGCTCTGGGGAAACAGGAGCGGGTCATATGCGGCGGGGCGCAGGAGATCAACTGGGAATCCATGTGCAGCTTCGACGCCCTGAGCGCTTTTTCAGTGCGTTTGGATAAACCGGAGGCAGCGAGCCGTCCGTTTGATAAAAACCGTGACGGTCTTGTACCCGGAGGCGGAGCCGCGGCTGTTGTTCTTGAAAGTCTTGAATCCGCGCGGAAGAGGGGCGCGCGCATCCTTGGAGAAATCAGGTCATATAATTTTTCATCTGATGGTCTTAATATATCTGTGCCGAGCGCCGATGGTATTGAGAGAGCAATGTCAGGAGCGCTCAAGCTGGCAGGTATAGAACCGTCGGACATAGATTATATCTGCGCCCATGCGACCTCTACACCCCTTGGCGATGCGGCGGAAGCCCAGGGTATTGCCCGGGTTTTCGGCGAGGCAAAACCTTATGTTTCGTCCTTGAAATCCATGACGGGTCATGAACTGTGGATGTCTGGAGCGTCCCAGGTAGTGTATTCCACCATCATGGCGCGGGAGGGTTTTGTCGCGCCGAATATAAATTTTGAGGAGCCCGACGAATATTCCGTTCACCTTAATATTGTGAGAGAAACGATCAACGAACCTCCACGGATGGTCATGTGCAATGCGGCAGGATTTGGAGGCACTAATTCCTGCATCATCCTCGCCTTTGATACAAATACTCAATAGGCATTACACGACGTATATTATAAAGGCAAATACCTCATTCGAGCATGGTATCGGGATTGTCCTTAAGCAAACCGTCGAGAGACGAGGAAGCTTGGTCTTTTGCGTTAAGCAAAAGTTCCGAAGCCGAACGTGAGCATAAACCAGTCCGCACAGCGGGCGAGAAGGGGAGGCTCCACGAGCTTTGCTTGTGGAGGGGGCGACGTGAGCCCAGGTAATTGACGCCGCTGGAGCGGAAAAAGGGTGTTTCCGTAGGATGATCCGACACAAATGTTCATCCCGAAACAATCTATCCTTCTATTCTTGACTCAAAATTGGTGTAACACATGAAATATGACTATATAGTGATTGGCGGTGGTGTATCGGGGATGACCAGTGCCCTCATATTGGCTAAAGAGGGTTTCAGCGTGGCCCTTGTTGAAAAGGCGCGGAAGCTTGCACCTACGATCAGAGGTTTTACGAGAAACGGTCTCTTCTTTGATACGGGTTTTCACTATACCGGCGGTCTCGACACAGGCGAGCCAATGGACCTCTTTTTCAGATATCTCGGGCTTTCCGGCGCGGTTCAAAAAGTTGCTTTCCGGGAAGATGCCTTCGATTCCTTTCACTGCCTCGCTCCCGCTTTTGTTTTTAATTTCCCTTACGGATATGACAGAATCAGAGAGAAGTTTTACGAAGTATTCCCCAATGAACATAAGACCATTGACACATATCTCTCTGCCGTCAGAGAGCAATATCATTCGGTACCGTATGTAAATCTGGATGTACAGGAAATATCATCGGGGATCTCATCCATACATGGACCAACGCTTCAGGAATTTCTGGACAGGCTTACCGGCAACAGGATGTTAAAGTGTATCCTCTCGATGCATTGTTTTCTTTACGGTGTGGCGCCCGATGAAGTTTCTTTCTCAAATCATGCCTACGTGGCCGGTTCCTATTATGAATCAGTTAATGGTCTTTCCGGCGGAGGATCGAAGCTGGCAGAGGTTTTTGAAGCCCGGCTTGACAGTATGGGTGTTCAAAGGTATCACGGCCAGGGAGTGACAAAGATACGAATTTCCGGTGACGGGATGTTTTGCGGCGTCACCCTGCAGGGCGGAACAGATATAAACGCTAAAGGTTGTATTTCAACAATACATCCCCACCAGTTTCTTGAGATTGCCCCCGATTCCGCCTTCAGACCTGCCTACATAAGCCGTTTGAAAGAACTGGAGGAGACCTCATCCGCCTGCATACTCTACGCTACTTGCAACGACCCCGTGGAGGACCTCGTCGGATCGAACATATTCATTTTCCCGGAGCCTGATTTTGCATTTTTTCAGAAAGATATTGACGTAGAGAAACGGCCTATGTACATTGCCGCCGCGGGGGAAAAAAGAAATGGAGAAAAGAAAAAAGAAGGTTTTGTTGCTATATGTCCCATGTCAAAAGAGCAGGCGGAGCCTCTCATAGACCTTGATTCGGGAGGACGCTCCGTTGATTACAATTTTCTGAAAGAAGAGATCACTGAAAAGATAATGCGTTCCATAAGAAGATCATTCCCTGAGATGGCAAAAAAAGTCACTGACGTAATAAGCGCCACACCGCTCACGCTCAAGGACTATACGAATAGTCCGTTCGGAAGCCTCTATGGTGTCAAGCACAAAATAGAACAGTATAACCCAATGCCGGCAACACGGCTGAAAGGGCTTTATCTTGCCGGTCAGGCCGTGACGGCTCCGGGCATTATGGGGGCTATGATGTCCGGTTTCCTCACATGCGGTACCATACTCGGACACGAAAAACTCCAGAAGGAATTGAAGAGATGCAGACCAGACGGGTAGTGATTACGGGAATGGGCGCCGTATCCCCCTATGGAAGAGGTGTAGATAAACTTATTGAATCCCTCTTTGCGATGAAAAGCAGCGTTACGAAAATACCGGGATTGCCTGATTTCGGGGGTCTGAGGACACATGTCGGCGCTGTGGTTCCCGAGATAGACCCCAAAGAGATCCCGAGGAAATACCGCAGATCAATGTCTAGAATGTCTTTCTACGCCACTCTCGCCTGTCAGGAAGCAGTGTCACAGGGTAATGTTACGGAAACACTGTTGTCTGATGGCAGGTTGGGCATATCCATAGGTTCTACTGTAGGAAGTCCTATCGCGACACAGGAGTTTTTTGAAGATTTCCTGACCTACCGGAACCTTGAGCGAATGAGGGCTACCACTTTTTTCCAGATCATGAATCATTCCTGTGCTGCTAATGTGGCACAGGCGTTAGGAATTACCGGCAGGATTCTCGCGCCTTCTTCGGCCTGCTCCACCGGATGCCAGGCAATCGGATACGGTTTCGAGATGATCGCCTCGGGGAAGCAGGACAGGATGCTCTGCGGTGGCGCCGATGAATTTCATCCATTAAGTCCGTCGACCTTTGACATAATGAGCGCCGCGTCTGTCCGTTATAATGACAGACCGCACCTGACGCCCCGACCATTTGACCGGGACAGGGATGGTGTTGTCTGCTCCGAGGGAAGCGGTGTCTTGCTCCTGGAGGCGCTTGATTCAGCGCGCGAACGGGGAGCACCTGTTTTCGCGGAAATCACAGGTTTCGCAACCAACGCCGACGTATCGAACATCGCTGACCCCAATGTTGACTCAATAGAAACCTGCATCAGGCTTGCTCTGGAAGACGCGGGTATGGGCATCAACGACATTGATTATATTAACGCCCACGCAACAGGCACTGTACAGGGGGATATGACGGAAAGTGTCGCCATAGGTAAAGTTTTTGGCAACGGTGTGCCGGTGAGCAGCCTCAAGGGGCATCTCGGACATACTATGGCTGCCTGCGGCGCCCTTGAAACTATCGCTTCTATTGCCATGATAGAGAAAGGCTCTCTTATTCCGACTCTCAATCTTGAGAATGTTGATCCTCTCTGCGGAAACATCCGATATGTCCGGCAGATTGAGAAGGCGGACATTCGAACAGTTTTAAAAAATAACTTTGCTTTAGGAGGTGTAAATACATGTATTGTCATAAGGGGGTACAGGCATGACTGACCGGGAAATCATCGACCTCATTAACACCACTCTGGCCGATGAATTTGAGTTGAACATCGACAATATGGTTCCCGGGGCTATTCTGAAAGATGATCTCGGCCTTGACAGTCTTGACAGGGTTGATATGGTCATCGTTCTTGAAAAGGCTTTTAATTTCAAGATACGCGAAGAAGAGGCGATCAGGGAAATATATACGCTCGGTGATATTCACAACTTTGTTATCAATAAAAAACGGGAACTGGAATAAGAACATCCTGACCAAATGCAGCGAGAAACCAGCGTTTTCAATTCAATAAAAAATAGAGCAAAAACCGGAATGAATTTTATCATGGTCTTTATGATGAATATTGTCGTATACCCGGCAATTATTGTGTGGACCATAGCGGGAATTATATTTTTCCCTTTCGGTTTTTTATTGTGGAAGGCCGCAACAGGTTGGAAAAGCGACCGGATCATGCGTCATTTTATCTGGATTTACGGCAGGGGTTGGCTTTGCATAATGCTGCCTTTTGTCAGGTTCAGGCGGGAAAACCTTAGAGAGAATGTAACCGGTTCTCCTGGTATTATCGTCATTAATCATTTTTCTTTTTTTGATACCTATTGCATGGCCTTATTGCCGGTAAGTGAAATTGCTTTTACGATCCGGTCCTGGCCGTTTAAAATGCCCTGGTATGCTCCGTTTATGCGTCTTGCCGACTACCTTGATCTTGAAACGATCGGATGGGATGGTGCCTTCCGGGAGGGCACCAGGATACTCAAGAAAGGTGTGTCACTCCTTTTTTTTCCCGAAGGACACCGCAGCGGGGACGGCCAAATCCAGCGTTTTCATTCAGGACCGTTTAAACTGGCTGTTGAAGCGGGCGTGCCCGTGGTGCCGTTGTGTATTACCGGCACCGACAGGCTCCTGCCTCCAAACCGCTGGTGGGTCCTGCCTTCTAAAGTATGTCTCCGGGCCCTGCCCCCGGTCTCACCTGAAGGTTTTACAGGAGAAACGGCACATATTGATTTGCGCAGACATGTGAAGAATCTGATAATGACAAACGTTGAGGAAATGCGGAATCAAGAAGACAACAACCAATGATCAAATTACAAGATACAAAAGAAACCTAAATGCTCAATAATTAAATTCCATTTCTATTTATTTCTTCACTGTTATAAAATTTGGTATTTGTAATGTGGTGCTTGGTCATTCTTCATTTTTATCTTGTAATT
>CAZXVZ010000004.1:0-39114 GCA_964644085.1 uncultured Syntrophus sp.
GAGACTGGGACATAACGGCGACCTGGCGCATCTGGATGAAGGAAGTCTGAAGGCCATGTTGGATGAGGCCAAATATGTGGAGCCGGAGATCGACAACATCAGTGGTGATATCACGGATGAATACAAGTATGTGCCTTTGGTGCTGGAGATCGAGGCCTTGGGGTCGCCGAGAGAGATCCTGCACGGCAAGAATTGGCGTGGAGTCCACCGTACGAACAAGTATGTACATACACACTTGCCAACGGTAGGTTTATGGAATGACATAATTAGAGAGTACTTACATATTGAGAGAGATGAATTTAATACGCCACCGGATATTTTAGGGCTCCAGCATGATATGAACCGGTTAAATGCGCCGCAGGGGGCCAGTTCAACGATCGTCACTTTTGAGTCTGACCGGACACCGAGGGTTATGAGGACGTTCATGATGGATCTGCTTAGTGAAGGGGAGCGTAAAGAATTACTTGATTTAGCGAGTAAAAATCGTACAGCCTTAACACGTGATCCTAATGATTGCTATCAAAGTGAACTAGAAGGAATAGCAAGATTCTACGAGCTGGTCAAGAAGGCCACGGTGGAAGGCTTGCCGGGCATTCAATAAAAATGGGGTCGACCCAACACCAATTCACAGCGGACGTCTTTCCGCCGCCGTTGATTGGTATCTTACCGCATTTCATCTCGTAAGCTACAATACGGAATTTAAAATCATATGCTTGACTCGCAGGTGGAAGCAACGCTTGGCGAACGATATGAAGCTAACAATACGCTACTGTAAATTGTGAGCTGCGCTTGTGCTGCGAACAAACCCATCGTATATTCAGACGCAGTATCCGCGGACTTAAGCAAGATAGCTTAAGGGCCGCGGGTGGAATGGACAACGGCTTGGAGTAGAAAGATGGAGATACGATGCACTGGCAGGTTTTGCTGACCGAGGACTATACTGTATGCATGTTCGAGGGCGCAAGACCCGACAGGGGCGCATATGTGCGCTTTCCCGAACAAGCCGTTGTCCGTTTCACAAAACTCAAACGTCTTAGACTATACAGACAGGAAAAAACACTTCAGATATTCACCTTCTAAAAACGGAACAGCCTGCGGATGATCTATACCGTGAGTAAACGTTTCAAGGATCTTGAACCCTCGCCTCGCCTTCCCTCCTGCCTCAGAGAGCAGAAACCTGAACTCCTCCAGAGTCAGATGATTCGAGCAGGAACAAGTGACAAGAATACCATTATCCGTGAGAGTTCTCATTGCCATCTCATTAATACTCTTATACCCCACGATCCCTTCCTTCTTTTTCCTGCGATCCTTTATAAACGCCGGCGGATCAATGACAATGGCATCAAATTGCTCTCTATTATTCTTCAGATACACCTTCACATCGTCGCAGATAAACCTGCATTTGTCCTCGTCAAGACCGTTGAGCCTGACATTCTCCCTTGCGAGGGCAATGGCTGCCTCGGAACTGTCGATGTTCACCACATTCTTTGCCCATCCCGCGAGGGCATACACAGAAAATCCACCTGTATAGGAAAAACAATTCAGTACCGATGCGCCTTTTGTATACTTTCCGAAAGCATTTCTTTTATCCCGCTGGTCGAGAAAAAACCCCGTTTTCTGTCCACGCTTCACGTCAACGAGGAACTGAAGGCCGTTCTCCCGAATTGTAATTAATTCAGGAACAGTACCGGACAGGAGACCCTGCATGCTTTCGAGATGATCGAACTTTCGTGCCGGCATATCAGAGCGTTCGTAAATTCCTTTTGGTTGTATGACCTTTTCAAGAGCGGCGATGATCTTTTCTTTCCAGTGCTCAATACCCGCTGTGTGAAACTGGACAACAAGATAATCAGCATACTTATCGACAATCAGTCCCGGCAGAAGGTCATTTTCTCCGTTAACGATTCTAAAGGCATCTGTCTCATTGTTTTCAACGTATCTTTTTCGTAAGCCATACGCCTTTTCAACGCGTTTCGCAAAGAAAGCTTCATCTACTATTTCATCTTTATCATATCCCCAGATACGGACTGTGATCTGAGAATAGGAATTGAAGTAACCCAAGGCAAGAAATTCGCCTTTTTCATTTTTTAAGTGCACAGGCTCTCCTGATGGAATTCCGTCAGGGATTTTAACAATCGCCTGCGAAAATACCCAGGGATGAAACCCGGCTACCGGGCCTATGCGTTTCTGTTTAACCGTCAGTTCTACCATGTTCCGGCCAATATCATACCTGTTATCGTGTAAAATGGCATCAATAAAATTTTACATCAGAAATAAAAAATTATTCTCGTTAGTGGTTGGAAATAATGTAACCTGTGCTATCCTTTACTATGAGGGTTGAATACCGATGAGCAGACTTAAGGAATTAAACACACCGGTTTTCTGGGTGGAAGGCCATCCGGGAAAGTTGAATCGTGAAACCTGGACCATTGAGGTGGCAGGCTCCTGCAAAAATCCAAAAACATTCTCCTGGCAGGAATTATCGTCTATGCAGAAAGATATCGCTGATGCCCGCCTGACCAGTGTAACGAGGTTTTCAGTCCGGGGGAAATGGGGAGGTATCGCCCTTTCACGGATTCTTGAACTGGTAAAACCTGATAAAACCGCTCAGTATGTTCGATTCTGGTCAATTAAAAACATTTACGATACGTCCATCTCTATAGAAATAGCACTCAAGGAAAGGACACTCCTCGCCTACGAGTTCGACGGGGAGTTTCTCGAAGAGGATTACGGAGGGCCCATAAGAGTTTTCTGTCCTTATCTCTGGGGTTACAAGTCCGCCAAGAGTGTTATAAAAATAGAATTGACGGAACATTACATCTCAGGGTTCTGGGAAAAAAGAGGATATACAGATGATGCCCTGATCACAGCCGGAAAAGTGCGGGACATGAACGAAGGCGGGAGGGTAAGATTTATCCCGGATGGAGAAGTCATAACATTTCTTGACGAGAAATAAGGGTTGACAAAAAGCCCGACGGGGCTTATCTATAATATAGCTTTGGGAACTTATTATTTTTTTATTTGTTCCTTTCCAAATAGCGTTAAACAAAGGAGTTTATGATGAGTAAAGCTCAGGCAGAAACTGACAGTGATTTTAAAAAGGATGTGCTTGAAGCGGCTGTTCCTGTTCTCGTTGATTTTTGGGCAACATGGTGCGGGCCCTGCCAGGTCATGGGTCCTGTCGTGGATACTGTGGCGGAAGAAAACGAAGGAAAAATCAAAGTCTTTAAGATGAACGTGGACGAAAACCCATTCACTCCCGGACAATACGGTGTGCGGGGTATCCCAACGCTCATTCTTTTCAACAAAGGTGAAATTGTTGACCGGATTGTAGGCGCGCAACCAAAGGGATCGGTAGACACTCTATTAAAGAAAGTTATCGCCTAGATTAAAGCATAGCAAGAATAGAGAACATAAGCTTTCAGATCGCGCAGCGAGCGAGAAGGGAAAGCGGGGGGCACACTCAACAGTGGGTCTTGTCTTGATACCTTTGGAGGGGACAACGTAAGCTCTTGATATTGTTTTGTTACTTCTTTTATTCTTTGGGCTGAACGGTAATGCGTGCCCTTTTATCCTTCTCAGCCTGCACTACAACCCTGTCCGCGTTCACATAATATATGATAACATCACCGGATAGCTTATCCTGACCCTGATAGACGATAACGTTTCCTCTGAGGGTAATTTCACCTTTCGCATTTTCAAACACAGCCTCGCGGCAAGTTGCTGTTCGATCCTGCTTCACAATTTTCACATTACCCTTTGCCACGGCTTTTTCTATTTCATTTGTATCTTCACTCATGTACGCTTCAATAGCATCGGCAAATATATAGAGATCTTCCTGCCTGGCGATAACGCTTCCCTTGAAGAGTACGTATTTCTCCTTATCGAACCCCTCCATCGTGTCAGATACGATATCGACGGGTTTTTTCTTATCAAAGAATCCCAAGCTTTTATCTTTATTGTTCTCTTTTTTCTGGGCATTCTTACTGTCTTTTTCAGCGGGTTTTTCAGAAGTTTTTTCTGAAACCTTTACCGGCACTTTTTCCGCTGTTTTTAGTGTACTGTTGACTGGTAACGATTCCTCTGGACTTTCTTGTATGGATTGCCCGGTTGTCTTTATTGTTTGGGGAACTAGCTCAATATTTCTCGGCGCTCTCTCTTCATAGGCAGGAAGCGGTGCAAGCATCTTTACCGTATCGATCCTTGTTGTCTGAAGAGTCTTTCTTTCCCGTATTGTCGTCCGCGTGTAAAGACTTTTCGGATATTCAGCCTGCAGTCTGTTTAAATAAAAATCACTTTTTTCCTGATTACCCAGCTCCCGATAAGACTGTACCAGATAAAGTAAAGCTTTATCCATGCCTTTAGCGTTGGGATATTTGGCAAGAAAATATTCGAGACGCACAATGGATGCGTTATACTGAGCGCTCCGGTAATAGAACTCGCCCACATACAATTCTCGGTCCGCAAGTTTCTGTATCATCTTTGCCAATCTGGGCTCTGATTCCTTTGTATAAGAATTTGTTGGGTAACGGTTTTTCAGATAGGTAAGTCGTTCAATGGCTTTCAGCGTGTAGGCCTGGTCTCTATCGATCGTGAGGGACTCTTTATCGTAACATTCCCCCAGGCGGGAAAGAACATAGGGCACATTTTCATCATCGGGATGCGCTTTAAAGAAATCTTCATAGACGCCAATCGCCAATACATATTCTTTTTTCGCGAAATATACATCACCCAGTTTTACTGCCGCAACAATGGCAAGGGGATCAAAGGGGTGGTTTTCCCGTAATGCGGAAAATTTCTCAATTGCCTTATTATATTTTTTCGCCTGTAAAAGATTAACTCCGTCCACATATAGATCACCGGCGCTGTCTATGCTTTTCGGTCCTTTCGACGCGCAGGAAAAAAACAACAAACAAACTGCTATCACGATAACCAGTTTTCGCATTGAGCATTAGTATAACAGAAGGAAATAATTTATGCTATTCTTAAAATCATGAAAACAGAAAAAAATATTGAGGACGGTCTTGCGTATTTCCACATCGACTGCGATAAAAAAGTCTTAAAAGGGCTCCTCTTCTATATGGAGGAACTTATGAGGTGGAACAAAAAAATAAATCTTACGGGAGCGCGAAGCATCGAACACGCTGTGCGGGAACTTCTGTATGACACATTTTTTCTGCATAAGCATCTACAAGCCGATCATTCAATCCTTGACCTCGGCTCCGGTTCAGGGATTCTCAGTATCCCGCTTTCAATATTGAATAATACTGTTTATATCTTTTCAATTGATAAGAGCCTGAGAAAGATTCAGTTTCAACGGCATATCAAAAGAACGCTTCATCTTGACCGGTTCACCCCAATTCACGGCAGGGCGGAAGAGACAGCCCCGGTAGGTGTGGATAGTCTCGTTGTAAAAGCCTTTGGGAATGTCCCTGACATACTAAGAAAAGGAGGCATCCACATCAAACAAGATGGCAGGGCGTTCATCCTCAAGAGCGAAAAACAAATACCGCTGGAACATGAAGGATTTTCCCTCGAAGATACAATAAGATATGAACTGCCTTTCTCTTCAGGGCCGTATAAACTTTTCATATACAAAAAAGTTTCATCGTAATTATATTTATGGTATTGTAATTAATTCGTCATGATTATATCCATTGCAAATCAGAAAGGCGGGGTTGGCAAAACAACTACGGCGGTGAATCTCTCCGCGTCGGTTGCAGTATCTGAGAAGAAGACTCTTATCATAGACATGGATTCTCAGGCCAACACCTCATCGGGATTCGGTATATCCCATAACGCTGTCTACGATCATATTTACCATGTAATCATAGGAGAACGGGACATCCGGGAGGTTATTCAGAAAACCAGCATCCCTTTCCTTGATATCATCCCCGCCCACCCGGACCTAATCGGGGTAGAAGTGGAACTTCTTGATGCCCAAGAAAGGGAATTCAGATTAAAAAAGGCTATCGAAAACCTGGAGGATACATATCAGTATATATTTATTGATTGTCCGCCTTCACTTGGTCTCTTAACAATTAATTCTCTTGCGGCATCGGATTACGTGATTATACCCTTACAATGTGAATATTTTGCCCTTGAAGGACTTGCAATGCTTTTAAAGACCATATCAATCCTCCAGAGAAAGCTTAATCCCGGCCTAGAGGTGCTTGGTATTCTTCTCACCATGTTCGACCGAAGAAATAATCTTTCTTTCCGGGTCTGGGAAGAGGTAAACAAATGCTTTAGCGATACTGTCTTCAAGACGGTGATCCCGAGAAATGTAAAATTAAGCGAATCGCCCAGTCATGGAAAGCCGGCATTGCTTTATGATATAAGTTCTAAAGGCGCCGAGAGCTATCTCCGGCTTGCCTCAGAAATCTTTGAGAAAAGGAATGGACATTGAAAACCGATCCATTGGGAAGAGGCCTCTCCGCGATATTGAAAGATGAGGAAAGGGCTTCAAGCAAGCTTATCCCTGTAGACAAGATTGCGCCTAACAAAACCCAGCCCAGACAGAAGATGGACGAAAAATCCATTGCCGAACTTGCATCATCAATAAAGGGAAAGGGACTCCTGCAACCCATTATTTTAAGGCGAAAAGACAAAGGATATGAGATTATCGCGGGCGAGAGGCGGTTTAGGGCCGCCGTTATGGCAGGCCTGAAGGAAGTCCCGGCCATTATTAAAGATGTTGATGAAAAAGAAGCTCTCGAAATAGCCCTCATTGAAAATCTCCAAAGAGAGGATTTAAACCCCCTCGAGGTAGCAATAGTATACGAAAGGTTCGTTGAAGAATTCGGATACACCCATGAGGAACTGGCAAACAAAATGGGTGTTGATAGAAGTTCCGTATCAAATTTTATACGCCTCCTCAAACTGCCCAAATGGATAAAAGAGTTGATTACAGGGGAAAAACTGACGCAGGGGCACGCGCGCGCATTGCTTGGCCTGAGAAATGAAAAGGAACAGAGGAAATTTGTCGACCGTGTTTTAAAACAGGGAACCTCGGTACGAGAACTGGAGAGGCAGACGAGAAAGAAGAGCGCGCTGAGAAATCCAGCTTTTCTTTCTATTGAAGAAGATCTGCAAAATGCCCTGCAAACGAAAGTAAATATTACCTTCAAGAAAAACAAAGGAAAGATAATTATTGAATTTTACTCAAAAGAAGACCTGGAAAGAATAGCCGAATATATATCTGAAAATTAATTTTACAAAAAAATTGAAATTTCATATTGTTTATGGTACAAACCTACGGTACGAATATGTGAAATAATTCTTTAATGGGTTTTACGGAGATTTTTCATGACTATATTACCCGACATTACCATCCTTTACCAATTCGCTAATTTTTTGATTTTATTGATACTTTTAAATATTTTTCTTTTCAAACCAATTCTCGGGGCCCTGAAAAAAAGAGAAGGTACCATCAGTTCTCTCACGGAGGGGGTTGAGAAAGCAAAAAATGACGCAAAAGGTTTTGAGCAAAGATACGATGAGGCATTGCAGGAGCAAAAGAGACCTATTCTTGAAAGTAAAGATTCCGCTCTTTCCGAAGCAAATTCAGCTGCCGTAAAAACAATTGAAAAAGCCCGGTCGGAACTTGCCGACGAACTGGCAAAAATAAAAGGTGAAATAGAAACAGAAGGAAAAAAAGTCTATGAGGCCTTGAGGGCTGATGTTAACAAGCTCTCCCGTGACGCGGCGGAAAAAATACTGAAAAGGAGTCTCACATGACAGCCGGTGGAGAGCCCTTGTGGCAGGTAGCGCTCAAATTTCTCAATTTTGCCGTACTCGTCGCGATTATTGTCAAATTTGCCGGTAAACCCCTGAAAACATACCTTGCGAGTCGTCATAACTCCATAAAAGAGAAGATTGAAGAAACTAACCGTTTACTTGCCGAAGCCGAAACGGTGAAGCGGACATGTGAGGAAAAACTCGCAAAACTTGATGAAGAAATAATGTCTTTTAAGCAAACAATTATGGCTGAAGTGGAGAACGAGAAGACTAAGATCCTCGCTGAAGCATCACAATTTGCCTCCAAGATGAAAGAGCAGGCTCGCCTCACCTACGAGCAGGAACTCAAGGAAGTGAAGAACAAGATTAAGGAGGAGATCGTCCATCTAACCATAGAAGGCGCGGAAAAACTGATAGCGGAAAAAATCAGCAAATCAGACCATGAAAAAATGATAGAAGATTTTATTGTCAAACTGAGGAGCATGAATTGATAAGCCAGTCGATTGCACGTAAGTACGCGAAAGGATTATTCAATGTTGGCGAGAAAAACGGAAAATACAAAGAGTATTTCAACGAATTTCAGACGGTCTTGAATGTTTTCAATAAAGAGGAACGTCTGAAAAGGGCACTTATGTTTCCACTCGTTGAAGTGGAGAAAAGAAAAGAACTCTTAAGCGATGTCGTAAAGGTTCTTCAGGTATCGGTTCCCCTCGCCTCCTTATTTACAATGCTTCTTGAAAACAACAGGATGGCCTATCTTCCGCTCATAAAAGATGTATATGAAGACCTCGTGGACGAGAAAGAGGGGAGGGTCAAAGGTGAAATCTTGTCACCTTATCCGATCGAAGAAGCAACTAAGAACCGCATCGAAAAAGAATTGAGCGCGAAATTGAAGAAAGATGTGCATCTCACCGCCCACGAAGACAAAGGACTGATCGGCGGTGTTAAAGTAATTATCAAAGGAACTATTATTGACGGCAGTGTGAAACAGCAACTTGCCACGTTGAAAGAAAATATATTGAAGGAGTAACGTCTATGGAGATGAAGGCCGACGAAATAAGCAGGCTCATAGAACAAAAAATATCAGGGTTTGAAAAGGAGGTAAACCTCCGCGAAACTGGCATAGTCATTTCCATTGGTGATGGTATTGCCAGGATCTATGGCCTTGAAAATGTCATGTCAGGGGAACTCCTTGATTTCCCTCACGGTATCGTCGGCATGGCCTTAAACCTTGAAGAAGATAATATCGGCGCCGTCGTTTTTGGAGAAGATTATAAGATCAAAGAAGGTGACCTGGTAAAGAGGACGGGCCGGATCGCGCAGGTGCCTGTCGGCGAAGCTCTTATCGGCAGGGTCGTTGACGGCCTCGGCGTTCCCATTGACGGAAAAGGACCTATTGAAGCAAAGGAATACAGGAACATTGAGCAGATGGCTCCCGGCGTGGTTGTCCGTCAGCCAGTGAAAGAACCGCTCCAGACAGGCATCAAGGCAATCGACTCAATGATCCCTATCGGGAGAGGACAGAGAGAACTTATTATTGGTGACCGTGGAACAGGTAAAACAGTCATCGCTATCGATACAATTATTAATCAGAAAGGCAACGATGTCTTTTGCATCTACGTTGCCATCGGCCAGAAAAGGTCTTCCGTCGCGCGGACCGTTGACCTGCTTACAGCTTATGGCGCAATGGAATATACGACAGTTGTTGCCGCCACGGCGAGCGATACAGCACCGCTTCAGTATCTTGCCCCGTTCTCGGGATGTTCCATGGGTGAATACTTCCGTGACACCAGCCGTCATGCACTCATTGTATATGATGATCTTTCTAAACATGCTGTCGCATACCGGCAGTTGTCACTCCTTCTGAGAAGGCCTCCTGCGCGTGAAGCCTATCCCGGTGATATTTTCTATCTTCATTCACGTCTTCTTGAACGTGCCGCCAAATGGGATGATGCCCATGGCGCTGGTTCCCTTACTGCACTCCCCATTATTGAAACCCAGGCAGGTGACGTCTCCGCTTATATCCCCACGAACGTCATCTCCATTACAGACGGCCAGATATATCTTGAGCCGGAACTTTTTTATTCCGGTGTCCGGCCTGCCATTAATGTTGGTCTCTCCGTATCGAGGGTCGGCGGCAACGCGCAGATCAAGGCAATGAAACAGGTGGCAGGGAGGTTGAGACTGGAACTCGCCCAGTACAGGGAAATGGCTGCTTTCGCAAAATTTGGAAGTGACCTTGATAAAGCAACGCAGGCTCTGCTGGCCCGTGGTTCACGTCTAACCGAACTTTTGAAACAGGGTCAGTACGTGCCGATCCCTGTTCAAAAGCAGGTGGTGCTTCTCTTTGCCGGCGCAAATGGATATATTGATGACTACCCCGAGAGTGCATTAAAAAAATACGAACAGGAAATGATAAAATTCATGGAAGCAAAATACTCAACCATCCTTGCTGAGATCGGAGAGAAAAAGACAATCGATCCATCTACTGATGAGAAACTCCGTAAGGCGCTGGACGAGTTTAAGGGAATATTTACCTTCTAAGGGTTTAAAATGGCGACACTAAGAGACATTAAGAGAAAAATTGGCAGCATTAACAGTACCCAGACCATTACACGGACCATGAAAATGGTTTCCGCGGCTAAACTGAGAAGGGCTCAGGAAGATCTGGAAAAGATAAAAGACTACGCCGTCAGGATAGAAGAGCTAACAGGCCGCGTTCTTAAAAATATGCCCGGCGATGCGCATCCTCTTCTCGTGCCCAGGGATAAGGTCAAAAAGGTTCTCATCTTCTCTATCGGGTCTGACCGCGGGTTGTGCGGAGGTTTTAATAGCAATATAGGCCTTGCGGCCCAGAATTTTGCTCTGCAAAACATTCAGAATTATGACCATATTGGCGTATACGCCTTCGGACGGAAAGTAAGAGATTATCTTACGAGAAGAAAAGTAAGCGTCATCAAAGATTTTATTGATGTTAAAAAAATTGATCAGGAATTTGTCGACATGGTAGCTGACGATCTTATTAAACTGTATCTCAACGGCGAGTATGATAAGATTTATCTAAGTTATACATACTTTAAATCAGCCGTTAAACAAGAAATCGTTTTTGACGATTTCCTCCCTATTAAAACCCCTGAAGAAGTAGAATATATTGACTACATCTGCGAACCGGAACGGATCAAGATCATGGAGAGTCTTATTCCAAAATATATCAGCACAAAAATCTATTACGCCCTGGTAGAATCACAGACATGCGAACATGCCGCAAGAATGAGTTCCATGGAAAATGCCACAAACAACTGCGGTGAGATGGTTAAATATCTTACCCTTGTTTATAACAAGAGAAGACAGGAAAGCATAACCAATGAAATGATGGATATTGTTGGTGGTGCCGAAGCTCTAAGAGGAACGTAAAAGGAGGAAGATAGATGAGCGCGGAGGTAAAAGGTAAGATAGCCCAGGTTATTGGTACAGTTGTGGATTTCAGGTTTCCTCCTGACCAGCTTCCACCAATCTATGGGGCAATTTATGTCACAAATCCGACGATCAACGATAAACATGAGAATCTCATCCTTGAGGTTGCACAACACGTGGGAGACAGTACGGTTCGCTGTATCGCCATGAACACTACTGACGGGCTTCAGCGCGGTCAGGAAGCTACCTACAAAGGAACTCAGATTACAATCCCTGTCGGCAAAGAGATTCTGGGCAGGGTGCTGAATGTTGTCGGTGACCCTGTTGATGGTGTCGGAAGTGTTGAAACAAAGATGACATACCCGATCCACAAACCTGCACCGACACTGGTTATGCAGAACACAAAAGTTGAAATCCTGGAAACAGGCGTTAAGGTTATCGATCTTCTTGAACCATATTCAAAAGGCGGGAAAGTAGGTCTCTTTGGTGGTGCCGGTGTCGGCAAAACCGTCGTTATCATGGAAATGATCCATAACATCGCCATGCACCACGGTGGTATTTCGGTATTCGGTGGTGTCGGGGAACGGACAAGAGAAGGGAACGACCTCTGGCTGGAGATGAAAGGCTCAGGTGTTCTTGACAAGACCGCTCTCATATACGGACAGATGACGGAAGTACCCGGTGCCCGCGCGAGGATTGGTCTCACCGCCCTTACTGCCGCGGAATATTTTAGGGACGAAGAGGGCCAGGATGTGCTTCTCTTCCTCGACAATATATTCAGATTTACTCAGGCAAATTCAGAGGTATCTGCGCTTCTCGGCAGAATGCCCTCCGCCGTTGGTTATCAGCCTACCCTCGCTACTGACCTCGGTGAACTGGAAGAAAGAATCACGTCAACACTGAAAGGTTCCATTACGTCGGTTCAGGCCATCTATGTACCGGCCGACGATCTGACAGACCCCGCGCCGGCAACAACGTTTGCCCACCTTGATGCGACAACAGTCCTTTCACGGCAGATTTCAGAGCTTGGTATCTATCCCGCGGTCGACCCTCTTGATTCAACAAGCCGTATACTGGATCCGCTCATTGTCGGCCAGGAACACTATCAGGTCGCTCGCGATGTTCAGGGAATTCTCCAGAAATATAAAGATCTCCAGGACATTATTGCCATCCTTGGCATGGATGAACTTTCCGAAGAAGATAAATTGACTGTTGCAAGAGCGAGAAAAATCCAGAGATTTCTCTCACAACCTTTCTTCGTCGCTGAAGTATTTACCGGTCAGCCGGGAAGATATGTCGCGTTAAAGGATACCATAAAAGGATTTAGAGAAATTGTGGAAGGTAAACACGATGACCTGCCCGAGCAGGCATTCTACATGGTGGGCACCATTGAAGAGGCCATTGAAAAGGCCAAACAATTCGCAGGGGGCTGATAAAAACATATGCTGAATTTAGAGATCATTACCCCCGAGAGAACACTCGTTAAGGAAGATGTCGACATGGTGGAAGCCAAGGGAGTAAACGGGGAGTTTGGCGTTCTCCCCGGACACACCCAGTTCCTCACCAGGCTTGATATCGGTGAGGTACGCTATATGAAAGATGGCTTTACACATTATCTCTCATCGAGTGGTGGCTACGCTGAGGTGGTCGAAGACAAGGTAACCCTGCTTCTCGATACCGCTGAATTTGCTGAAGATATTGATATCGAACGGGCAAAGAAAGCTATGGCGCGGGCGGAAGCAGCGCTTAAGGCAACCTCTTTCGATCACGCGGAATATCTGATATATGAAATGGCACTCTACCGGGCAATTGCGAGAATTTCAGTTTCTTCAAAAAAATTGGGATGATATTTACCATCGATGATGGGATTTTTAGAATTTTCCCCTCACTAAAAATAGGCGTTCTCGTCGGCAAAATCGATAATACAAAATATGGTGAAGACCGGCTTGAGGAAACTCTCAACGACATAAAAAACCACTTTTCTTTCGAAAGACCACAGGACCAGCCCAACATCAAAGCATGGAGGGAAGCTTTCAGGAAGTTGGGGGTCTCTGCTTCTAAATATCAGAGTTCCGTCGAATCACTCCTTAAGCGAGCGCTAAAAGGAGGACCTTTTCCAAGGATCAATCCTCTTGTTGATCTCTATAACGTCATATCTCTGAAACGTCTTGTTCCCATCGGGGGACATGCCCTTGATCCCATTGAAGGGAATATTTATCTCTGTTTTGCCGAGGGAAAAGAAACCTTTGTGCCAATGGATCTGGGAGAACAGGAAACTGCTGACAAGGGTGAGGTCATATACCGTGACGACAAGGATGTGCTTACCCGGAGATGGGTATGGAGGCAGTCCAATAAGGACAAGGTACTCAATGAAACGACCCATGTGTTTATTCCCATTGACGTTATGGAAGGTCTTCCGGACGGGCTCTGCGAAAGCACCATGAAAGATATGGAGGAAAACATCATTAAGAACGGATACGGAAAGATTATTCACAGGGACATACTCACGAAGGATAAACTGCGAACGGAGTTCAAATATTAACTGGCCTATAGGATGAGCACCTACGTCGGGATATACACACAAACACGCTCATTACGCTCCAGCGGCTTTAATCGCTCGCATTCGGCTTCGGAACTTTTGCTTGAGCAAAAGACCAAGCTTCCTTGCCTCTTGACGGTTTGCTTAGTGTAACCCGACGGATATGCTCGACTCATAAATTTACGTAACAATCTTTTGGAGGTAATATACAATGGATATTATTGATGTAATAAAAAATAGAAAGAGTACGCGTGCATTCAAGCCTGATCTGGTGAAAAAAGGGCAGATCGAAGAGATTCTCAATCTCGTCATTAACGCGCCTTCTGCGATCAACCTCCAACCCTGGGAATTCATCGTTGTTATGGACGAGGAAAAACATCGCTTAAGCAGAAGATTGATTAAAGCATATAAAGAGAAACAGATATCCTGCAGTCCCGGCAACGTTAAGCCGCTTTCAAAAACTTTCAGTAAACGGGGGGCCGAATCTTTTCAACTCATGAATCCATACCTTGAAAAGATAGGTCAGGAATTTAATTGCTTCGTCAACGAAGGGAGCTGCAATTTCTATGGAGCGCCTGTTGCAGTTCTCATGTGTCTCGATAACGCCTTTTCAAAGGCACGGCTTGTTGATGTAGGGATTGTGCTCGGGTATTTCGTCCTTATCGCACAGAATTTCGGTCTTTCTACCTGTCCTATAGGACTTATCAATGCCTACGAGGATGATATCAAGGAAGTCCTCGATATACCTGATAATAAAGATGTTGTTATCGGCGTTGCCTTGGGCTATGGCGATGAAGACAGCCCAGTTAATCAGTTCAAGACACCACGGGACAGTCTTGACGCCTTTGTCAGATTTATAGATTAGTCCCATTTCAATAGTTTTGTTTTTTTGGACGGGCAACGGCTTTTTTGGGGAAACCACCTCTGTTTGGCTAATGTAAATTGAAAAATGTAAAGTGCATTATTTAAAAGTTTTTTGGAACACTTTACAACTCTACATTCTCAATTCTACATTTTGCATTGATATAAACTCCACTTTGAGCCGCTATCCATGTCCACCTGCGGCCATCAATTACCTTATTGAGTCCACAGATACTTGAACGGATTGCGGCACGCGCCGGAGTAACAAAAATGAGACAATATCACGGAACAAAGAGCAAGACTGTTGGGCGCATGTAGTAACACTAGAATCTAAATCCGACAACTGCGGTCGCCAAAATACCGTCCATTCTGGGCCGCGCGCCGAAGGATATTGCCGGTTTATAATCTCTCAGTCTGGCCGGTCTTGCCCAAAAATATTTTCCTTCTGCTCCGGCAAACAACTTTGGCGTGATATTGTATTGGAATCCCAACCCAAGATGAGCCCCAAAAACAGTATTCGTGTCTTTAAACGATGCTCTTCCACTCCAACTATTTACGGTACCGCTCACTTTTGTATCCATTGAAGTTATATACGCCCCAAATCCTCCCACCCCAAACAATTCCCATGCATCCGTTGGCCAAATTAGTTTCCCGGACAGGGTTATGGGAACAACATTGTAATGAACGTTCACGCGATATGGATATCTAAATGTCGCTTCTGTATTGAAATAACCAATTCCCGCCTCCATTGCAATATGACGATTAAACCGATGACCAAATCCGATTTCCCCATTAAAACTCACGTCAAAATGTTTGAGACTGTTCGACTCCGGTGAATAAATGCCGGGTTTCAAAATAATATAATTGTTATCCGCAGCAATAACGTAAGATGACAGAGCATATACCATGATTGTTACAACAAAAAACAAGAAATGAAAGCGCTTCATAGAATCCTCCCTATGCTATTCTTCACTGCTGCCTGGCATTCTTCCGCAAATCAACAAACATTTTGATTCTCTTACCGTGTGTTTATGAAAGATATCTATGGTCATTTATATCAAATTGTGCTGTGCTTGACAAGAAAAACAACCGGGAATCGCCGGTAACCTATTAATAACTGAAATCTTCCATATTGAGGAAAAAGCATTAAGTTGAAGAAACTGGCGCTTGAGGACGATCCTCAATTATTCAGTGAGCAGGGAAGATGAAAAACAGGAATATTACATGCCAAGAGGAAAAAGATTTTTTATGTGCCATTGAACGGAGACAGTGGTCATCCCGGTAACACCAAGGGCAGAAGATGGTTCATCATTTGTCAGGTAAAGGAAAATGGTCGGGGCGACTGGATTTGAACCAGCGACCTCTTGCTCCCAAGGCAAGCGCGCTAAACCATGCTGCGCCACGCCCCGAACAGCCTAAACATATCATATTATAAACAAATTTATCAACAATTACATGTGCTTGTTTTAGCCAAATTTAAATTGATTTTAACCCGGCTTTGACAGCGAAAAGTCTGGATATCCTGCGTTAAGCAAAAGTTCCGACACCCTTGTCTCTCCCCGAAGACAGGATGGGGAGTCAAGGTAAGTGTTTCTTCATATTTTTCTATTTACATACCTAAGAATCACATGCTATTTTCCATGTAACATTGCTTTTGAGATCTACAAAGCCTTTTCTATTTTAGATAATACAGGATTGACCAATTGGAATGAAGAAACATTACGCGTGGGTCATCGCTTTCACAGGTACCTTGGTGCTGCTTATTTCCCACGGCTTCGGGAGAATGTCTTACTCGATTCTTCTCCCTTCCATGAGGGAAGCGCTTGGTCTTAATTACACACAGGTCGGCCTTATTGGAACAGGTAATTTCATTGGCTATCTCTGCCTCGCAATTGTCGGTGGTTTTCTCGCGGCCCGTTACGGCGCGCGCAAAGTGATCTTTATCTCCCTTATTATTATGGGGATAAGCCTTTTCCTGACAGGTCTTTCGGAATCCTTTACAACCGCTTTCTTTATGAGGCTTATCACCGGTATGGGGACGGGGGGAAGTTACATACCCATGATGGCTCTTCCTGCCGCATGGTTCGCGGCACGAAAAAGAGGCCTGGCAACGGGGATCAATACTATCGGCACCGGTCTTGGCCTCTCAATGACTGGTCTCGCGCTGCCCTTGCTCATAGTTCAATACGGGATTTCAGGTTGGAGATACTCCTGGTATTTAATGGGGGCCATTGCGTGTATCTGCTCTTTTATCTGCTACATTTTTCTCAGGGATAATCCTGCCGAGAAAGGTCTTTCCATGTGCGGAGGAGATGAAACACGAGAAACGCAGGGAGAAATACAGGAATTTTCATTCATCAGGACATGGTTGAACATAGCAAAAGAAAAAGAGGTATGGAAACTGGGATGTGTTTATTTCATGTACGGGCTTTCCTATGTAATCTACCTTACTTTTTTTGTTGCTTTTCTGACAAAAGAACTTGGGTTGTCGGCAAAAAATGCAGGTGGAATTTTTGCTACAACAGGCTTCCTGTGCATATTTAGTGGTGTTGTCTGGGGCAGTATATCTGATATTCTGGGGAGAGGATACGGATCCATGCTCGCGTATATCGCTCTCGCTATTTCGTACCTCATCCCCGTTTTTTTGCATGAAATAATTTTTCTGTACGTCTCTGCAATTCTCTTCGGTATTTCCATGTCTTCCCTGCCGGTTATCATGGCAGCTGCCGCAGGCGACGCGCTTGGGGCACGGTTGGCCTCCGCCGGTCTTGGTGTAATCACCGTATTTTTTGGTGTCGCTCAGGCCCTCGGGCCCGCTCTTGCAGGCTGGATAAAAGACGTAACCGGGACATTCACCTATGCCTTTTCGATCGCGGCGGGCATCTCCTTCGTGGGAGCCCTCTTATCGTTGACGATGAAAAAGAAGACGACATAGAAAATCCCGGGGATAGTAGACATTTTGCGCTCGCCACAATTATTTTTAAAAAAATAGGAGGTCATCTTCATAAGTAAATAATGAGGTCAAAAAACACGTTCTTTTACGGATGGTTCATTGTTCTGGCGTGCTGGTTGATGGCATTCCCGAATGGCGCTACAGTAATGAGTGTTTTTTTCAAACCGATGCTCGATACCTTCGGGTGGGATCGTTCTACGCTTTCATCGGTTCAGTCAGTATCGTTCATTTTTGCCACGATTGCGGGGCCGTTTCTTGGCCGTCTCATAGATAAGATAAAACCCCGTAAAATGTTGTTCCTTTGCCTTGGGACAGAAGTCATCGGGAATTTAATAAGCGGCGCAGCATTGAATATCTGGCATCTTTACATTGGCAGAATTCTATCAGGTATAACGATGATTTCCGCTGGACGGGTTCTTATCAGTAACTGGTTTATTAAAAAAAGAGGCAGAGCACTCCATTTTGCCGCTACTGCTACACCCATCGGAACCATGCTTCTGGTTCCCGTGTCTCAGCAGCTGATTCTGGCCTGGGGATGGAGACTGACTCAGCTGTTCTGGGCCGGTGTGTTATTTGCGATTATATTTCCGCTTGCGCTTGCGGTAAGAAATAATCCGTCAGACAAAGGTCTTTCCCCTGATGGAGAACCGCCGCGCGAGTCTGATACGGAAATGGATAAAAGTGTTAAACCCGTTCGCACAATAGTATCCGCGGGAGTAAAGCTCTCCGAGGCCCTAAAAACAGGTTCATTCTGGTTTCTTTTCTCAAATCAGTTCCTGTGCGGAATTGGCTGTGGTTTTATGGCTACACATATTATTATCTTTGCTACTGATATAGGGTATTCTCCGTCTATTGCGGCAAGCCTTGTCAGCGTCCAGGCGGGCATGGCTCTGGCTGGTATTCTCGGTCTGGGATATTTGTCTGAGAAGATCGGTGGCAAAAAAACGCTGGCTTTCACCCATTTGCTTCGATGCGCTTCATTTCTTGTAATCATCGCGGCCGCGCTTGTCAAAGGTAACTCTCTCTGGTTATTTTATCTGGCAATGGTTCTCTTCGGGCAGGGGGCGACGGCAGGCGCTCCGCTCTCGGCCGGGCTTATTGCCGATTCCTTTGGAATTCTGTCAATGGGCGCAATCGCCGGGATGACATTCGCGGCCCATTCTCTCGGCTCAGCTCTTGGAGCTTACGCAGGTGGAGAAATCTACCAAGCAACGAAGGGCTATCTGGCCTTCTTCGCTGCGCAGGCTGTCCTTGAATTTTTGGCCGCAGCCTGCGCGTTTTCCATTCGATCAGTTGTGAAAAGGCCTGCCGCCGGTTTCACCCATAATGAATTATAAATCATCATGTGAGATTTTATCGTGTTCGGTAACGATCATTGGTTCGGGCCTTTTGCCTAATAACAAAAGACCAAGCTTCCCTTTATGAAGGTCTGCATCAAGAAACCCGACATACCACTTAGCGGCAAATTCCTGTTCAATAATGCTTCTGCAAAAAAAGGGGGTTGCGGAACTCTTTGATCGGTGTAACACTTGGCGGCTTCATGCTGAGACTACCTGTAATGAAGGGCAAGCCAGATTGTTTTTTCATGAGGGTCAGTCCAGAGGACTTGATGCCGTATTTTTGCCGGGAGGTTGAGATAGTCCCCCGGTTTCAAAACAATCGGTTCTTCTTCTCCTTCCAGAAGAAGACCGGCGCTACCTTCGAGGAGGATGACCCATTCATTTTTATCCTGATCGTACCATTTACCTTCTGGTGTTTGCCTTCCATCTGACACAATCCGTTCCAATCTGAATGCTTTTGCTTCAAGGATCGTCTCAAATATCTCCTTTGGAATCGTATCAGGTATATCAGCATAGATGTTTTTCATTCCCTTGTACCCCTCCCTTTTCTCGGAATTTACAATAATACCATTTCATAGATACTTTTTTGCAACAATAAAGTGGAATGAAGATGGTGAACGGTCGATAATGAATAGTAAAAAACAGCAAAGATGCATGTCAAACTCTAGCTCATTCTTGAGCGAGAGGCAGAGGAGAGTAATGTGAGCCCTTGTAGAAAGTATTTGAAGGTTTCCTCCCGCTGTGGTATTCTGCACATAATGTCACACATTATGTAGTTGTTGGTAATTATCCTCTTACTACATCCAAGGAGGTCTTTATGCCAATAATATATGACGTATACGCAAGGGAAGTCCTGGACAGCAGGGGAAATCCGACTGTTGAAGTGGAGGTTACTCTTGAAAGCGGGATCTGTGGAAGGGCTATTGTCCCTTCGGGGGCCTCCACCGGTGAGCGGGAAGCCCTGGAACTGAGGGACGGCGATTCAAAACGATACAAAGGAAAAGGAGTAACAAAGGCAGTTAATAACGTAAACAAAACCATTGCCCCTGAAATAGAAGGTCTCGATGTTATCGACCAGGCATATATCGATAATCTTCTCATCGAACTGGATGGAACAGAAAACAAGAGCAAATTGGGGGCCAACGCGATTCTTGGCGTCTCTATGGCATGCGCGCGGGCAGCGGCAGATTATATTGATCTTCCCTTATACCAGTATATCGGCGGTATACGGGGCCGTGAATTGCCTGTGCCTATGATGAATGTGATCAATGGTGGTGTCCACGCGCAGAATTCCCTTGACGTGCAGGAATTCATGATCGTTCCCGCCGGAGCCGACTGCTTCAAGGAAGCCCTCAGGATGGGAGTGGAGGTATTTCATGCATTAAAAGGTATCCTGAAAGATAAAGGTTATTCCACAGGTGTTGGCGATGAAGGGGGCTTCGCGCCACAAATCAAGTCCACAAAGGAAGCTCTCGATATTCTCATGACGGCTATTCAAAAAACCGGTTATAAACCGGGAAGAGACATTCTTTTGGCCATCGATGTTGCCGCCAGCGAACTATATAAGAAAGGGAAATATCATATTGACGGCAATGTGTGGGACAGTGAAAAGCTTATCGATTTTTACGAGTCGATTGTCCGGAAATATCCCATTATCTCCATCGAGGACGGCTTCGCCCAGAACGACTGGAAAGGCTGGCAGGCATTTACTGAACGGTGCGCTTCAAAGATCCAGATCGTGGCCGATGACATCTTCGTGACAAATCCAAAGATTTTCATGGAAGGTATTAAGAAAGGCATCGCCAACAGCATACTCATTAAGCTGAACCAGATCGGCACCGTAACGGAAACACTAACCACCATCGAAATGGCCAGAAAGGCAGGCTACACGTGCGTCATATCACACCGTTCAGGGGAGACTGAGGACGCCTTTATAGCCGATCTGGCTGTCGCGACGAATGCGGGCCAGATAAAGACCGGTTCTGTATCGCGGAGCGAAAGGATCGCCAAGTACAACCAGCTCATGAGAATAGAAGACGAAATGGGTGATCTGGCACTGTTCAGCGGCAAGGATGTCTTTTACAGTATAAAAAAGGATTAGGAACAGATTATTGCGAATGTTTTTTCTGCTGCCGGTTAAAATAATAACCGTCAGCAGAAAAATGTTGAGGTATTATTATGAACAAATACGACATCATACATTTCGAGGCATTGGGTCCGGAGGCAGAACACCTTAGAGAAGAAACACTAAAGGCGCAGGCAACCAAAGAACTTCCTCAAGACTTCACCTATCTTATTACTCCCAGTAATGTTCAGGATTTTCTCAGAGAAAACCCTGGCACAGAACTTCCGCAAATAGTGACAACCAAAACCCACTCTGTTCTGCCTGAATCCTATTTCGCGGGCAACAAAAAGAGCGTCATAACACGCAGCGCCGGATACGATCACTTTGAACATCTGACGGACAAGGCAAATATCGCGTCGCTGAGAGAATACTGCGTCAATGCTGTCGCGCAGACGACGATGAAATTTCTTTACGCGACTGCCGGGGAATTAAACCATTACGTGAAAAACACGAAGACCTTTGAAAGAAACAAGGCACGAGCCTTTATGGAACTGGGCGCACACCGGGTTCTGACCGTTTTTGGAGTAGGCAAAATCGGAAAAAAAATCTACGACCTGGCGAGCCTCAACGGTCTGACTGTCCAGGGCGTTGATATACGACAGGAATATTTAAGTACTCTCTATCAAGGCGATGTTCGTTTCGTTTCACGTGAGGAGGCAATATTATCCAGCGACATCATAATAAACGCTATGAACCTTACGCGGAACAAGCAGAGCGTCATGTATAATATGGGCTATTTTTCAAAGGAATATCTCTCCCGGTCAAAAGACGGAGTCATCTTCATTAATGTGACCAGAGGCGAGATAGCTCCGGAAGCAGCTTTGTTGGATTTATATCAGTCAGGAAAAATTAAAGGCATTGGGCTTGATGTATTTACTAATGAATCTCAATTTGCCAGACTACTGGTCGATAGCAACGCGGTTGTAGAGGGAGATCTCAATGCCGCAAAAATTCTGGTAAAAAAATCCATCGAGAGAAGTGCCAACATTTACGTCCAGCCTCATCAGGGATTCAACTCCGACATTGCCGCAGGGACGAAGGCCGCTGAATCGATAAAGCATGTTATCGCCTGGCACAAAAACAAGGGAAAGTGTTTCGATGAACAACTCCCTTACTATTAAATCCGAATCCTCTGTGAGGATTGGCATGGTTTCAGCACATCCGTGCAAACATGCCCATTACGCTTCAGGGCAACATTATTCAAGTTCCCCCATAACTTCTTCTGCTTTTAGCCTCACTTCCCTTGATTTATCTGACATCGCGACAATTGAGAGTTTTCTCAATACATCATCTTTTTGCTGTTGCGATAGTGTTGGAAATACCTGCTGAAGCTTGCCTACTGCGTTAAGGCTGATACTCTGGTCTTTAGCGTCAAGAATCAACAGCAGAGAAGCCGCATCATCGGGTAAACCATATTTTTCGACATAGGCCATAACGTGTTTGAGAAACGTCCCTGAACCATAAGACTGATGGAGTTTCTTAAACATCTTGTCGTGTTCGATGGTGCCTTTTTTTCCCTTGAAAATCCGATCAACAGCTTCCTTCACTTTCCCCGCCTGCCATCTGTCTTTCGGACCTTCTTGTACTCCCCCCTCCCCTTTATCTTTTTTGTCCCGTCTCCCGTAAAATCCACTTTTATCCTTATTCCGGTCTATTTCCCGCCAGTTCGGCCTGTCGTCACTGTAATCGTTCACCAACACCTTCCTTTAACAGTACTGTATAATCAGATACCTATGATCTTAAAGTCTATCCCCACGTTTCTCGTAGTCCCACAACCCATTTTCCTTGTTCTTTAAACATTTTTAGCATCGTGGGCCCTTCGGACTTTTTATAGCGAATAATTACTTCCGCTTGATTTTTTTGGATTTTACCCATTTCCCATCTGCTTTCTTCAAGAACCCAATCAGGGTTAAAATTGTCAAGATAATTGTTCCAGTATTGTTTTGATAAAAGACTACCTGCTGCAAAATCTTCTCCAACGTCTTCTTTTGAATATTTTTTCCCTATTTTCTCTTCGGCCTTTCTGACATCATCAATGATAGCATGCTTCGATTTCTCTGACAACAATACCCATATTTTTGGATAATTCTTCTGTTTCATGATTTTAAATAACGATTCAGCAGAAGAAAGGATTTTGTCAATTTCAGCATTGTTGTCTCCTGCATATAAAAAAGACGGAAACAGAATTAACAAAGAAATTATTAAAAATATTGTTTTCATAAGAAATAAGGCCGGGAGAATTTTCCCGGCCCTTTAACTATTAAATTATATTTTCATCAATGGGTTACAGTTGCTCCATGTCCGCCGCCCCCACCACCGCCGCCAGCTGCAGCAGCAATGCCTCCCGCGACTACCGCCGCCCCGACAACTATGGCAGCAATCGTACCTGCACTGAGACCAGATGCCGCTCCTGCGCCTGCTGCCGCTCCTGCGCCTGCTGCTCCTGCGCCTTCTGTCGCTGAAGCGCCGCCGGCACCTGAACCCTGCTCGCCTTCAACTTTATACGCTTTATCATCCTCTTTATTTTGAGCATTAGATATTGAAGGAACAAAAATGAGGCTCATAAGAAACAAAAAACAAACACAAACAGCAGCATACCTTCCTGAACTTTTCATTGCTGAACCTCCCTTTAACATCACGAAGCACGCTGATATGATTACTATTTATATATCAGGTTCTTATCTCTGTCAAGAAATATCTTCAACGTTCTGCCGAGGAAATCAAAGACAGTATCGTGGTGATCTACATCCTGTGCAACATCCCTCGTCCAGGGTGATATTGAATAGTTGTACGCAGTTTGTGAATCAGAACCATTGAACATTCTTATGGGTATGATTACACCTATACCCTTGTCATGGTATCCCCGGTTTAGCCTGTCCCGCATACCTGATGTATCTGTTGCACTATACCAACCATAGACTACAACACCGTTTATGAATTTAGATACGGTAAATTTCGCACCCTTATCGCCACCCAAAAATCGTCCGGCCTTCATATCAACAGCAAGATTAATCTCCGGCACATTCAACCTTGTATTGAGAAACCATGTGTGGTATGTCTTTCCGCTCAGGCCGTCTTTTAACCCGAAGATGGTGCCGGGCTCCCTTTTCTTTACAACGCTTCCGCTTAAACCTACCATAAGTCTTCCGTTGCCGATAGTCTTGGCAATTTCACCGTCAATACCCGCGTATTCAATTTCCAGAAACCCTCCTGAAAAACGTCCGTATGTTTCAGTTCCCATCTTCTGTATCTGACTGAACATGAGTTTACCCAGGGCAATATTTTTTTTCTTGTAGAGAGGCACGTCGGTTCGAATAGCATCTTCAAGCGGTTCATTCACAGTCGAAATGTTGTTAAGCACATATCCCTCGACACCGGCAATCAGCGACATTCCTTTCCACGGATGATAACTTAAATAACCTTCAGCACCGAGACGGTATTTAAAAAAACCTGAAGGATCATTCAAAAAGGTCTGAAAAGAAGGCTTTATGGCATACCCGAACATGTTTTTATGCATGACCGGCATGTCCGGAGTTTCCTGAATGGCCGTATCCACTTGGGACACAAAGAAAAACTCCCCGGGAGTAAGCCTCTCGGCGTACCATTCCGCAATATCATATCGAGTTGTCGTAAATTCAAAAAGAGGGATTTCATTTTCTGTAAGAATAATATGTATCATGTGAAAATAAAGCGGCACAATTTCAGCGATAAGCCGCGCGATAATTCCTATTGCCTTGGTATTATAATAATACCGGTCGTTTTTGGCCTGTATCCATAGATCGTTGCCATTTATAAGAACACCTATATTGCTGAACCCTGATTGAAACAATGCTTCTGTCAATCTTTGCGTGATAGGTTTTTTGCTGATCTCCTTTATTTCTTTATATGGTGGATCATATATCGGCAGGAGTGGTTGCCCTATATCAAATGCCAGTGATAAATTCACGCCTATTTGATTGCCTCGCTGATAGCTTAGATCAACTTCAGTCCATTTATATGGCTTCCACCTGAAGCCAAAGTTGTAGGGAGACGGCGGTGAACTGGCGAAATATTTCGATCGTGCAGGATCTGATATTTGTTTCTTATATTTAATGGGGCTATATTCCATCATAAAGGCATATTTTTCAGAGAGGGTCAATTGGACACCCCAGAATAATTGTGAGTCTCTGACCCAACCTTTTGGGTCACTGAACATTTCTACTCTGAATCCTTCCCCCGACGAGGGAAGGGCTGTCTTTCCGAATCTGCCGTTGCCAAAGCCCACGGTAAAGTCAAACGGGTAAAGCTGCTTGCTCGCGATAATAGACTGTGAGGGGTATAGTCTTGTTCCGTGTGGATCCATAATAGAGAGTGCCATCGCCGGCAGCCACTTACTCTCTTTGAGAAATTGATATTTAACATCAAACGATTTATCTTTTTCATTCCCGTAACCCTCCCAATTAGGGTTTGCTGGACTTGCCCTAACACCGAGGATTTCTGTTACTTTCCCGTTTATTTCAATACCTTTGTAAGGGCTGAACGTCCCATAGTAGTACCTGTAGGGATCAATCTGACTCGCGCCTATCCGATAAGTATTCTCCTTAATCACCCTCGCCGTGGGGATTTCCATAATGCCTGTTACGCCTGTGTTTGAAGGGTATATGAAGGGGTCATCACCGGCCAAAACAGAGGAAGAAAAAACGAACAACCAAAAAAGTGAAATAAAAGAAAAAAAGAACTGAAAAGAAACTGAAAAAAGGGCTCCGCGCGTTTGCATCAATATTACTGCCTGCGGCCGGAAAAAAATATGAATCTGTTAAATGCCATACAGGATTGCCCCACAGTTAGCCTTCAGTGTGCTTGCAGACTTCTGAATAAAATATTATCTACACATTTTCGGTGATAATTATATATAATAAAGATAATTTACGTCAACTTATCTGCAGAGTTGGAGTAAGTTCCAGTCCTGTTCTTGGTGAAATCAGGATATCAATAATATACAACACATGGCATTAAACAGAGATAAATGTGATTGCTCAGTATGCAAACACCACAACAGTCTTCCGTTGAATAGATCGCGGGTAAGACCGTTTTGGTTTTACCCGCGATTTTTGATTCCATTATGTAAGGACGCCTGTTTTAATCAACCTTTTTAAAGACAGATCCCTTTGCTCCGCACACAGGGCATGTTTCGGGTGCCTCTTTTTCCGCCGTCAATCCGC
Organism: uncultured Syntrophus sp.; assembly: GCA_964644085.1. Taxonomy (GTDB): domain Bacteria; phylum Desulfobacterota; class Syntrophorhabdia; order Syntrophorhabdales; family Syntrophorhabdaceae; genus PNOF01. The sequence goes on from CAZXVZ010000004.1 coordinate 26,174, forward strand.
AGACGGGACAGACGTAATAGGAGTAACTGTCTGTGCTTTTCCCCAGGCCATCAAGGAGCGTTTGATATAATTCTGCATGAACCTTTTCGACTTCGTTCGCGAAGGAAAAACTGCGTTCCGCTGCTTTCCGGCCTTCAGCTTTGGCTGCCTGAATCATTTCCGGATACATGTCTTTAAATTCATGAGTTTCTCCCTGGATAGCTTCCTCCAAATTTTCTTTAGTGGAATGAATTGCGTTGAGTGCCCTCAAATGGGCATGGGCATGAACTGTTTCGGCTTCGGCTGCCGCCCGGAAAAGACGCGCTACCTGTGGAAATCCCTCCTGATCTGCCCTGGCCGCAAAGGCCAGGTACTTGCGGTTAGCCTGAGACTCTCCCGCAAATGCTTCTCTTAAGAAATCTTCTGTTTTTGCCATGAATGGTTCTCCTTCTTCAGTTATGGACAGTCCGGGGTATTATTCCCCTTTTTTTATACAATTTTCGCATTGACCTTTAAAATTAAGCTGCACAGCATCAACCTGATGTTCTTCAATGATTTTCATGTCCCGCATGGGAACTCTGAAAGTATCATCAAAAGCAACATCAAAAACATTCCCGCAGACTTTGCAGTAGAAGTGAGAATGGGGGGCGATACAGGGATCAAACCTTTTTTTGGCCGGATCAATATCAAGCTCTTGAACCTTTCCCGATTGAGCAAGTTTTGACAGGGTATTATATACAGTAGCAAACGAGAGGGACGGATACTCTTTAAGAACCTCAGAATAAATACTATCTGCTGACGGATGGCTTTTGTTCCCATCAAGAATTTTAAGAATTGCCTGTCTCTGTGGTGTAACCTTTAAGCCTATTTCTCTGAGTTTTTTTACGCTGTCATGAAACATTGATTGTATATAATATAACTTAAGAATAATTATTTGTAAATAATTAGTAAATAATTTATTGACGGGCACTATATATAGCGTTTATAATGGATAATCGTACTACATATAGTGTCAATCAATAGGTTTGATAGCTTTGCTGCTGAAAAACTTATTCCAAAAGGAGATAGAAATGACTGTTCATCAACTAACCACCCCAAAGCTGGCAAAGAACGCGGTGACTGTTCTGGAAAAACGTTATCTTAAAAAAGATCAGCAGGGTAAGGTCATGGAATCCCCGGCTGACATGTTTCGACGCGTTGCCGAGGCTGTTGCCGAGGCTGATAGAAGGTTCAGTGACGACGCTGATGTCATTTCAGTGGCGAATCAATTCTATGCTTTTATGTCGAATCTTGAATTCATTCCCAATTCTCCCACTCTCATGAATGCCGGCAGGGAACTTGGGCAATTGTCCGCCTGTTTTGTGCTGCCAGTGGGCGATTCCATGGATGAGATATTTGATTCGGTGAAACACACAGCGCTTATTCATAAATCCGGAGGAGGAACAGGTTTTTCCTTCTCTAATCTTCGTCCTAAAAATGATGTCGTCCGTTCCACAACGGGTATTTCCAGCGGCCCCATATCATTCATGCGTGTCTTTGATATTGCCACTGAGACAATAAAACAGGGGGGCACACGCCGAGGCGCCAACATGGCCGTCATGCGGGTCGATCATCCGGATATTCTTGAATTTATCCGATGCAAATCGCACCAGAACCATCTGAATAATTTTAACATCTCAGTAGGCCTTACTGAAACCTTCATGAATGCCCTTGAGGGCGATGGATCGTATCAGCTCATCAACCCCCGCAGCAAAGAAGTTGTCGGAATGTTAAAAGCAAAGAATGTCTTCGATCTTATCATAGGACAGGCTTGGAAGAACGGTGAACCGGGTATTATTTTTCTTGACAGACTGAACCGGGACAATCCAACCCCGCACATCGGGACTATTGAATCGACAAATCCCTGTGGTGAACAACCATTGCTCCCCTATGAATCCTGTAATTTAGGATCAATTAACCTGGCACTCATGGTGAGGAACCGCCAAGTAGACTGGCAACGACTGAGAGAAATAGTACATCTTGCCGTACATTTTCTCGATAACGTGATCGAACTTAACCGCTATCCGTTGCCTGAGATTGCCCGGATGACTTACGCAAACCGCAAGATCGGCCTTGGTGTCATGGGTTGGGCAGATTTGCTCATCGTCCTGGGCATTCCATACAACTCAGACGCCGCAATTGAATTGGCCGGGCAAATCATGTCTTTTGTCAATGATGAGGGTCATATTGCTTCGAGGCAGTTGGCTCTGAAGAGAGGTGCTTTTCCCAATTTCAAAGATTCACTCTATTCCCAACGAGGAGAATCTGAAATCAGAAATGCCACCGTGACCACTATCGCGCCTACAGGGACGATTTCCATCATCGCCAACACATCGTCCGGAATTGAACCGATATTTGCCGTTTCTTTTGCGCGGCAGGTTCTGGATAATGATATCCTCCTTGAAACACACCCACTCTTTGAAAAAATCGCCAGAGAAAGAGGTTTCTACTCCCCCGCTCTTATGGAAAAGATCGCACAATACGGAACAATTCAGGGCATTGAAGAAATACCTGTTGATGTGCGCCGCGTCTTTGTTACAGCTCACGATATTACACCGGAAGATCACGTCAGGATGCAGGCCGCATTCCAGCAACATACGGATAACGCTGTGAGTAAAACAGTGAATTTTCCCGGAAAGGCTACCGTTGACGATGTCAGGAAAGTCTACGAGCTTGCCTATCAACTGGATTGCAAAGGTGTGACTATCTATCGTGACGGGTCGCGAGAGAACCAGGTCCTGTCTACCGCTCAAACAACCGAAAAATCTGAAACCTTTGAGACAAAAGTCATTCGAGAACGGCCTGAATCTCTCAAAGGTTGGACATATCGCATGCAGACCGGCTGCGGGCCACTCTATGTTACTATCAATGAAGATGATAAGGGCCTTTTTGAACTGTTCACAACCATGGGCAAAGCCGGCGGATGCGCTTCTTCTCAAAGCGAAGCCATCGGCCGCATGGTCTCTCTGGCTTGGAGGAGCGGCGTTCAACCTGAGGAAGTCATAAAACAGCTTCTCGATATTTCCTGTCACTCACCGGCCGGTTTTGGAGCGAACAAAATTCTCTCCTGTGCCGATGCCGTAGCGAAAGCAATTCGGAATCACCTGGCATCAGCAGGTCAAACGGAAAAGATGGAAAAAAGATCGTTGTTCAAGGGGGCATGCCCTGAGTGCGGCGGCCGTGTCGAACATGAAGGAGGTTGTTCTGTCTGTCATTCATGTGGATTCAGCGAATGCGCTTAAACAATAACATCTTGTTGACATTTGGTCAGGCATACTATAATGTTTAGCAACAAAAACATCAGAATGATAATTATTAAAATAAGGGGGAATATATGTCAGTGAATAAAGTATTGCTTATCGGGAGACTGGGCGCTGACCCGGAGCTTCGCTATACGGCGGATGGCGTGCCTGTGGCGACCTTCAATGTTGCCACTTCTGAAACATTCAAAGACAGATCAGGAACAAAACAGGAACGAACAGAATGGCATAGGGTTGTAGCATGGCGGAAGCTTGGAGAAATATCGGGCGAATACCTAAAAAAAGGTAAACTTGTTTATATTGAGGGCAAGATCCAATCCCGCGAGTACGAGGCAAAAGACGGGACGAAACGAAAAACCTTTGAGATTATTGCTTCAGAGATGAAAATGCTGGGTACCGCCGGTGATGGCCGTCAGGCAGGTGAAGAGCGAAAACCCTATGCTAACCACAACGGCGATGAGGAATTTGTGCCGGAAGTTGAAGACGACGTTCCAATGTAATAGCAAATTGGAGGTACAGCCGGACGTTGTTTATCTTTCAGAAATAAAAAAACGCTCATGACAAATTCGGGTTAAAAAATCAGCCCCTGTTTGAGAAAACAGGGGCTGATTTTTTCTCTGTAAACAGATATGCTTAGCGCAGCTTAAATCTCTGTATTTTGCCGGTTGCGCTCTTCGGAAGTTCTTTGATGAACTCTACCCAGCGCGGATATTTGTATTTAGCCATTTTATCGAGGACCCACTGCTGGATTTCTTTTTCCAGTTCTTTTGATGGTGACTGGCCTTCGTGCAACACAACATATGCCTTTGGTTTTGTCAGGCCTTTTTCGTCATTCTGGCCCACGACAGCGACTTCAAAAACAGCCGGATGTTCCATAATGCAGTTTTCGACCTCCACAGGAGACACCCAGATGCCGCCGACTTTCAGCATATCATCGCCGCGTCCCGCGCACCAGTAGAAACCATCTTTGTCTTCGTAATATTTATCGCCGGTATTAACCCACTCACCCTGCATTGTTGCTTTTGTTTTTTCCCGTTTTCTCCAATACTGTTGCGCACCGCTTTCACCCTTGACATAAAGCATGCCTATTTCCCCTTTTGGTACTTCCTTGCCATCATCATCGACAAGTTTCACCTCGTAACCGGGTACGGGTTTGCCGGTAGAACCGGGCCTTACCTGTCCGGGCTGGTTTGACATGAAGATATGAAGCATTTCCGTTGATCCTATCCCATCGAGAATCTCGATGCCGAAACGCTTTTTCCAGCGATCAAAAATATCCGGTGGTAGCGCTTCACCGGCAGATGTGCATATACGAACGGATGAAAATTCGTGGTTGCCGTTTGGATCAGGCTTGGCTCCTTTCTCTTTATCTTCTTTTTCTTTATACTCGAGCATCTGCCCATAGAGTGTCGGTATGCCGAAGAATACAGTTGGACGATATTTTTTCATATATGCGAAGATACCTTCCGGTTTTGGCGGATTCGGATTAAGAACCACAGAAGCGCCCACCGAGAACGGCAGGTATCCGGAATTACCGAGACCATACGCAAAGAAAAGCCGCGCTGCAGAGAAGAGAATATCGTCTTCAGTGAGTTGCAGTACTTTCTGTCCATAGGACTGAGAAACTGCCAGCATATCGGAATGTGAATGGATAGCGCCTTTTGGCGAACCCGTTGATCCGGAACTGTAAAGCCAGAAACAGACATCATCTTTTGTTGTAAACTCTGTTTTGATGGTTTCCGGCGCGTGTCTGTATTTTTGTTTGAAAGGGATGAACGCTCCCTTTTTTTCATCAATGATAATGAGGTCACGGAGATAACGAAGATCACCGGATATCTGCATAACCAGAGGAACAAGCGGTTCAGAAATCACAAGCACCCGTGTACGGCTGTCATTCAGATAATATTCATAATCTTCAGGGGTTAACATAGTATTAACAGGAATAGGCACAGCCCCTATTTTAATGGCACCATAAAACATGGCGTAAAACTGCGGAACATCCAGCATGAGGATCATAACACGGTCGTCGACGCGGACGCCCAACTCACGTAATCCATTAGCGGTCTTATTGACCATTTTCTGGATGTCATTGTACGTGTAATTGCGAAATTCCGTGTATACCGCAACTTTATTACCGCGACCCTGGCGAATGTTACGGTCTATGAAGTAGTCTGTCGCATTAAAAAAATCTTGTTGTGTTCCGTGAAGCATATCTCCTCCTTACTGAATTATTATACAATTTTACAGTACCGATATTAGGACTAATGTTAATAATAGCACCGATGTAGTGAGTTCATGTTTTACAGTGTTTAGTTTAGCATATAATGCACCCAATCTCAAGATAATTAAGTATCCAGAGGCGATCATAATTGCATTATGAGCCAATAAAAGGTAAAATACGAGAAAATTGTTTGTCTCTGTATTGCATGTGAAATATAAAAAAACAGAAGTGTAAAATTAGGAATATTGGAAAAGAAATCAACTCTCAAATTTATCGGACGTGCTTTTCGCTCCAGGAATTACCTGCTCTATTTTTGCGGTCAGTGTGTTTCGCTTGTCGGAACCTGGATGCAGCATGTCGCACTGAGTTGGCTCGTGTACCGTTTGACGGGTTCTGCTGCTCTACTGGGTCTTGTTACCGCCACCGGTCAGATTTCCCTCCTTATACTGGCACCCTTTACAGGTGTCTTTGTCGACAGGGTTAACCGTCGTAATCTTCTCATTACGACGCAGATACTCTGTGCCATACAGGCCGCGCTTCTCGCTTTTCTAACGTTACGCGGATATACTCAGGTCTGGCACCTTATTCTTTTGAGTTTATTCCTTGGTACTGTAAATGCCTTTGACATGCCCGCGAGACACTCATTTGTTATTGAAATGGTGGATAATAAAAGGGACCTGGGGAACGCGATCGCGCTGAACTCAGCAATGTTCAATACCGCGCGGCTCGTGGGCCCATCAATTGCCGGTGTGCTCGTCGGCTGGTTAGGAGAGGGCATTTGTTTTCTCCTCAATGCCATCAGTTTCCTCGCGATTATATTTACACTGCTCGCGATGAAGATACCAAAAAAAGAAATGAAAGTTGAACATCCTCCTGTTTTTCAAGGACTCAAGGAGGGCTACCAATACGCCTTCAGCTTTCGCCCGATTCTTTATCTTCTCATTCTTATGGCCCTTATCGGCTTGATGGGTATGCCTTATATGGTGCTCATGCCTGTTTTTGCGCGAGAAATCCTTCATGGAGGCCCACAGACGTTTGGTTTCCTCATGAGCGCGAGCGGTACGGGCGCACTCATAGGCGCCCTGTATCTTGCGTCAAGGAAAACCGTGCTTGGCCTTGCGAAACTGAACGTACTCGCCACCAGTATGTTCGGTACCGGCATTATTGTCTTTTCTTTTTCACGTTTCCTGCCGCTTTCCCTGTGTATACTCTTTTTTACCGGTATGGGAATGATCCTCCATATGGCATCGAGCAATACAATGCTTCAGACCATTGTTGACGAAGATAAGCGCGGACGCGTCATGAGTTACATGTCCATGTGTACCATGGGTATGGCCCCATTCGGCAGTCAATTGGCGGGATTACTCTCAGATATAATCGGCGCGCCTCACACACTTATCATAAACGGTCTTGCATGTATTGCCGGCTCCCTGTTTTTCTACAGCAGATTGCCGACGATACGGAAAGCTATAAGGCCTATTTATGTTAAAATGGGGATCATTAAGACTCCGCCAATGGAAATGCAATAATACCAATTCTCATTCATTCGCATAATAAAGGTTCCTCGCTGTCGAAAATCCTCACATATTTCACTTGTGCATTCTCCGGTTTCCTCCGAGTCATATTCAATTTATTTTTGAATTAAAATTAATAATTTCACGATTGGACATTGCGCAGGGATTATCTTTAAACAAAACGACACGAGGCAAGGAAGTGAATACAACTCGGCATGGACACATTCCTTTGAGTTTTTTCTTGATTTTTTTTCATTACTGGATTAGTTTTTTTAAATTCTGCGGCATACCTAATGAAGCTTTTTCACGTGAAAGATTTGAATATAAAAATACTTTTTTCCATATGTGCATACGGGACAGTATTATGTCTTTACATTCTCTTTCCTACATTCAATTACGCTGCCGATATGGACGGCCTGTTTAAAGCATGCGCTAAAATAGATAATGACAATGAACGATTGAAGTGTTTCGATGATCTAACCGGACGCAAGATTCCGGTAGATAAAACAACAGTATCCGGTACTGCGGATAAACCGGAACTCAAAGCAGCTGGCGTGCTGGAACCGGTAAAATTGGCAGGTAATGGAAAGGAGAAACCATCAACTCTATCAAGACAATGGGATTTGGATCCGGAGAGTAGAAAAGATCCTTTTGTAATAAGGCTTTACCGTCCCAATTATATGCTGCCCGTGGCCCATAATAGCTCTCCGAACTCGGATACCGCTCTTGATTATGATCGTGATGCCAAGGCCCAAAACACCGAGGCAAAATTCCAGATAAGTTTCAAGGTAAAGCTCTGGGAAAATATACTGGGGAAAAACATGGACCTATGGTTTGCCTACACACAGCTTTCTCTGTGGCAGGTTTATAACAAGACTTTTTCTTCACCTTTCCGTGAGAGTAATTATGAACCGGAACTGCTTCTGAATTTCCGGACAGATTATAATTTATTTAATATTCTCCGTACCCGTATCATAAATGTCGGTATTAACCATCAGTCAAACGGACGGGGACAGACGTTGTCGAGGAGCTGGAATCGTATCGTAGCTAGTGCAGGATTTGAGAGGGGCAATTTCGAATTACTCCTTAGAGGCTGGTATCGGCTGCCGGAAAGCAGGCATGAAGATGATAACCCGGAGATAATGAAATATATGGGATACGGTGAATTGTGGGGGACATATTATTGGAAAAATTACCGTTTTAGCGCCATGGTGCGTAATAATCTGAGGAAAGATAATAAAGGTGCTATACAACTGGACTGGAGTTTTCCTTTCCCGTTTATCAAAAATGATCGGTTTAGCGGGTATATACAGTATTTTAATGGATATGGGGAGAGCCTGCTTGACTACGACAAAAGCATCAACCGCATAGGCATAGGATTGATGCTGATGGATTGGAATTAGCACAAACAATCATCAAAGCTAAACCTACTTGAAATGATTAATGAATATCTAAAAATAGGGTTTAGATCGTTTTTTAGTATCATATCCGGATTATCTTATTTTCAAATTTTTAATAATTCGGCTTGACACAAGTGAAAGTGAAAGATAGAATTGGGATAAGAACTTTGGTCGATCCGGATAAACAAGTAGTAGTGGCCTTGGAAGCGTAGTGGCTCTGGCAATCGGTGTTTGTGAGGCACCAATATCTCAACAAGGGGGCTATTATGAGATCGGTTATTGTTTTTTTTGTTACTGTATCTATCATTTGTTTTGGTTCAATATCTCTCGTTAACGCACAACCAATAAAAGTGGGGGCAGTCATAAACCTCACGGGACCGGCATCTTCCTGGGGACAGTATCACGCCAAAGGTCATCAGGATTATTTCCGTTATGTAAATGATGTAAAAAAGGGAGTAGGCGGCAGAAAGATTGAGCTAACAGTAGTAGATCATGCCTACAAAGTTCCCGAGGCAGTCAAGTTCGTCAAAAAATTCTGTGAAGACAAAATGGACATGATAGCTACCTGGGACGCGGGATCTGGCATGTCGGCGAAGCCAATCATCCAGGAATACAAGATTCCTACGATCAACTATTCTACTGCCCAGGACATATTAAATCCCCCCATCGACTATATGTATCTTCCCTTCGGAAACTACATTCTCGATTCTCAGGCCGTCCTCGCGTATATAAAGGCTATCCACAAAGGGAAGGAGCCGCCTAAGGTGGGGCTTCTCACGTATAACAACACGTATGGGAAAACCATTCACAAACCCTCCCAGGAATATGCGGCTAAAAACAACATCACTATCGTATCTATAGAGGAATTCCCCTCAACCACGGTTGATCTGACAACCGAAATGCTTCGGCTGAAAGAAAAGGGAGCAGAGTATATATTCATGCAGATCCTGCCTGCAGGAATCATAACAGCCCTCAAGGCTGCGGATAGAATCAACTATGATGTACCCTTCTTCGGGACATGGACATCGACTGATCCGGATTTCTTTAATCTCGGCAAGGGTGTGATCCGTAATCGCCTTGCCATGTCGTTCTGCGGCGCTCTGCCTGCTGACAAAACACCCGGCATAAAGCTCATGGAAGACCTTTACAAAAGGTACAAAACCGTTGACAAATTCGAGACCTCATATTGGGAGGGGGTTGTAGTTGCCATGATCATGGAAAGAGCCATGGAAAAGGCTCATAAAGCATCGGGGAAGATCAATGGCGAAACAATCAATAAAGCTATGGAAACCTTCCAGAACGAGAGCCTGGGCGGCCTCGTCCCATACGTTACATACAGCAAGACCGATCACGGCGGTTCATTCAAAACGAGAATCGTGAGGATTCACGAGGACATGACCTATTCGGCCATGACCAATTTTTTTGATCCCGGGAAGGACAAGGTTCAGGTTCTTAAGGAAAAGTAAATGAAAGCCTTCCGCGGGCAGCCAAGCATTTACGCCGTCGCCGATTCCGGTGACCGTCAGGCGGAACTTAGGGTGAGAAAAATATCTCTCATCTTCGGTGGTGTAACCGCACTCAGAGATATTGATATTGAAGTCCATACCGGCGAACTGGTTAGTATTATAGGGCCTAACGGCGCCGGTAAAACAAGTCTGCTCAATTCCATTACCGGATTTTACAAACCTCAGACAGGACAGATTCTGTTTAACGGAGATGAAATCACGAGACTGGCGCCTCATGAAATTGTGAAACGGGGTATCGGAAGAACCTTTCAGAACATTGAACTATTCCCCGGGATGACAGTCCTGGCAAACATGCTCCTGGCCAGGCACACCCACTCCCGTTACGGTATTGCCAAAGCTGCCGTCTTTTTTGGATCTGTCAGAAAAGAAGAGGTCCAGCACAGGAGGGTCCTGGAAGAACTGATTGACTTTCTCGAACTGCAGCCTATCCGCAAGAAAGCGGTCGGCGCTCTTCCATATGGCTTGCGCAAAAGGGTGGAACTTGCCCGCGCATTAGCCCTGAAACCGAGACTTCTGGTCCTTGATGAACCCTTTGCCGGGATGACCCTCGAAGAAAAGGAAGACATGGTCAGATTCCTCATAGAACTGAATAAGGCGTGGGGCCAGACAATGATTCTCGTGGAGCATGATATGTCAATCGTGATGAGTATCTCTCAACGAATCACAGTGCTTGACTTTGGAGTCAAGATAGCGGAGGGCTCTCCGGAGGCTATCAGCAATCATCCTTCAGTCATCAAAGCCTACCTCGGAGAGGCAGAACAGATATAAGAAAACAGGGCAGTCGCCCGGGACAAGGAGTTCCGATTATGGAAGAGGCAAAGACCGAGCCGTCCGGGTCAGAAGCATGGTTGTCACATCTGAGCAATTTTACGCTGCCGCAAATACTCTTCCGTCAGACGGAAAGGTTGGGAACCGGGAACGCCGCCATACGTGAGAAAGCATATGGCATATGGCAGACCTATAACTGGCAGGAATACGGCCAGTACACAAAAAAAACAGCCCTCGGGCTCCTGGCGCTGGGTCTCAAGCGGGGCGAAAACATCGGTATTGTTACCAACAACCACCCCGAATGGCTCTTTACGGAGCTCGGTGGCCAGGCGGTAGGGGCCATTACTCTTAATCTCTTTACCTCAGCCGTTGCAAGAGAATTGGCCGTTATGCTCAATCGCATAGAAGCCGCGTATGTTATTGTCCAAGACCAGGAGCAGGTCGATAAACTTCTGGAAGTAAAGGAACAGTTGCAGCATGTGCGGCGTGTTATCTACCTGGACAGAACAGGCATGAGAACATACGTTGATAATCCCTGGCTTATAAGTTTTGAAGATCTCCTCAAAAAAGGCGACGAATTGGATAGGACTGAGCCAGAGCGTTTTAGCAAAGAGCTTTCACAGGGAAAACCGGAAGAAATCGCATTGATGATTATGACTTCCGGCACGACAGGAATCCCGAAGCTGGCCATGCTTTCCCATCAGAACCTCACCGATATTGGGAAAAAATGGCTCCAAAGCGTTACCATTACCCCCGTTGACAACTGGATTTCCATTACGCCAACGGCCTGGATTGTAGACCAGATGTGGGGAGTCGGAGTGGCACTCTGTGGCGGGATGACGATGAATTTCCCTGAAACGCCGGAAACGGCAACGGCGGATTTAAGGGAGATCGGCCCGGCTGTTGTGATCACCTCCTCGCGCTTCTGGGAGGACCTTGCGTCAATGATACGGGTGAAAATGGGCGACTCAGGGTGGGTCAAGAGGTTTCTTTTTGATCTTGGAGAAAAAATCGGCAACGCCGTAATGAACCGGGAGCAAGAGAAGAAGCCGGTTTCGTTCGGTTTGAACCTTTTGCGTCGGGCTGCATCTCGGGTTGTCTATCGCCCGCTTCTCGATAGGGTTGGTTGTCTGCAAATCCGGGCGGCCGTCACAGGGGGTCACCCGATCAGCCCTGACGTCATTCGGTTCTTCAGGACGAAGGGCCTCAACCTCAAGCATGCTTACGGGCTGACTGAAGCGGCAGGGGTCTTTCAGGTACAGCCTGATAATGAAGTCAAACCGGAAACGGTCGGTAAACCATTACCCGGTGTACAGGTCAGAATAGCGGAAGATCAGGAAGTCCTCGTGTCAAGTGGATCCAATTTTGTCGGGTACTACCATGACCCGGAAGCGACAGAGAAAGCAAAAACTGAAGATGGGTGGCTCCGCACCGGAGACGCGGGGTATGTTGACACAGACGGCCATCTTTTGATTATCGGCCGTAAAGCAGAAATTATGCGCACAAAGGACGGTGAAGCTTTTTCGCCGGATTTCATTGAAACCAGGCTGAAGTTCAGCCCCTACATCAAAGAAGTGGTTGTTTTTGGTGAAGCCAGGGATTGGGTGACTGCTTTTATCAATATTGACATGGGAAATGTGGGTAGTTGGGCCGAGGAGAGGATGATACCTTATACGACATATTCGGATCTTTCCCAACAGCCTCCCGTTGAAAATCTTATCCTCGGTGAGGTAAAACTGGTGAACAGGCAACTGCCTAAACCGATGAGGATTCACAAAATCATTCTTTTGTACAAACTCCTCGATGCAGACGATGAAGAACTGACAAGAACCGGCAAGGTAAGGAGGAAATTTGTTTACGAACAGTACATCAAACTTATTGAGGCCATGTATGACGGCACGAAGGAGCTGGAAGTGCGGGGTAAAGTGATGTACAGGGACGGAAGTGTGGGAACCATTGACACGAAGGTGAGAGTCCTTGATGTTCAACAGGAATAAAAGAAAGACAGTGAATAGTAGTCAGTGGATGGTGAATAGTGAAAAACAGGGAGGTTTTACCGTGAAAAGTACCCATCCAGCTCATTCTTGAGCGAGAAGGGGAGGCTCCATCGGGCTTTTGCCCGTGGAGGGGGCGACGCGAGCCCCGGTAACCGACACGAAGGTGAGAGTCCTTGATGTTCAACAGGAATAAAAGAAAGACAGTGAATAGTAGTCAGTGGATGGTGAATAGTGAAA
>CAZXVZ010000005.1:0-37624 GCA_964644085.1 uncultured Syntrophus sp.
ATATTGCGTTTAGTCAAACGAGATATTATATTTCTGGAAGATTTCTGTATGTTTTTTGAGGAGGAAAAACAACATGCTGAGAAAATTGCTTAAAAACACGTTATTGGCAGTTAGTTTTATGATAGTTACAATTATTGTTTCCGGTCCTTTTGTAAATGTATCGACAGCAGCGGAGAAAGCAGTTCAGGATCTCAATACTACCTTTATCCAGATAGCAAAAAAGTCTATTCCTTCCGTTGTGCATATCGAGGTTACGGCACGTCAGGAGATAGCAAATCCTTTTCTTCCTTTTGAGAATGATCCTTTCTTTAGATATTTTTTCAATACCCCAGATTCTTCAAAAAAGTTTAAACGGGACGTCAAAGGTATTGGGACGGGAATGATCATTGATTCCGGCGGGAATATTTTAACCAATTATCATGTTGCCGGGGGAGCGACAAAAATAGAGGTCCTCCTTGCGGACGGAGAGAAATATACAGCGAAACTTATTGGCGGTGATCCCAAGACTGACCTCGCGGTGATTCGCATTGACGCGAAAAAGCAACTGCCTTATCTTTCCTTTGGTAATTCCGATAAGGTTGAAGTCGGTGAATGGGTCATGGCGATCGGGCACCCCCGCGGTCTTGACCAGACAGTGACGCATGGGATCATCAGCGCCAAACACCGGCGCGGCATTACAGACCCAAGCAGTTATCAGGATTTTATTCAAACTGACGCAGCCATTAATCCCGGAAACAGCGGCGGCCCTCTCCTCAATCTGAGCGGAGAAGTTATCGGTGTCAATACGGTCATCGTGTCGTCAAGTGGAGGATTTGAAGGGATTGGTCTTGCCATACCGAGTAATATCGCCATGCATGTCGCGAGAACACTGATTGCGTACGGAAAGGTGGAGCGTGGTTGGCTCGGTGTTTCCGCTCAGGACCTTACTCCGGAGCTTGCAAAAGGGCTTGGCCTAGCAGCCTCAAAGGGAGCGCTGGTAAACGACGTGGCGAAAGGAAGTCCTGCCGATAAAGCGGGTATAAAAAAAGATGATGTTATAATAAACTTTAACGGAAAACAGATTTCTGACAGCAATATGCTTCGAAATGAAGCTGCTGTTGCTCCCATCGGCAAAGATGTTAAGCTGACCGCGTTGAGAGGCGCCAGAACGTATGATTTTACGGTAAGAATCGGTGACCTTAAAAGCGCTGCGGCAAGTCTCAGCGCTTCAGTAAAGGAAAAACTCGGAGCCGAAGTAAGGCCCGCCACACAGAAGGAGACTGACAGATATCGGTTAGAATCAGGCGAAGGCATTGTAATCGCAAAAGTGGAACAGAACGGACCGTTAGGCAAAGCAGGTTTTGAAGCAAACGATATGATTCTTGAAATTAACGGGCAGGCGGTTGCCGGACTTGAGAGTTTTGTTGAACTTATTAGTACCTTGAAAAAGAATCAACGGATTACGTTACTCGCTCTTGACGGGAGGACGGGAAAAACCGGATATATTCAAGTTACTGTAAGATAAATATCCTTTTGTGCTATGAGTTGTCGTTGAGAGTAAACTTCCATTTGCAGAATATATTTTTGGGATGTTTATCGGGCGGCGCATAGAGGCATATTACTCTTATCCGGTGATCCACTGCGCGGGCAAGACTTTCAAATTCGCCCTGATGCATATACTTGCAGACAAATTCGCCGTCACCGCGTCGCAGTCTCGCTTCCTGTGTGGGACAATGAGACACCGTAATGTTTACTTCATCTTTTTTTTCTTCAATCTCATATCCCACGAGAATTGTCCAGGGGAAAAGCTTAAGGGCTTTCACGAAACCCTTAAGCCCTTTTTCTTTAATGTTAAACCGTTTCTTTAAATCATATCCCGCCATTTCAGGAACACGACCCCAAACCTTCTCGTTGATACTTTCAGCTGCTGATTGTCCGAATCTGTCTGTAACGTAAATGAACCAGAAAGCGTCAACAACCCTGTAGTGCCAGAGAATAAATTCCAGATAACTTTTCAGTTCAGATTTTTTCATGCCATCAAATACAGCCAGATCCATAGGCGCCTCCGTCATTTTTACTTATACATATTTTCTCAGTTTTATTGTAGAATACTGAAAGCTAAAAGACAATGAAGAGCGTACTATTTAGCAAGAAAATATTTTCCTGGTGTCTGTTCGATTTTGCCAATTCCAGTTACTCTGCCGTAATCGCCGCTGTTATTTTTCCCGTTTATTACGCGACCGTTGTCGTCGGTAATGAAAATAATCAAGGTGATGTCTGGTGGGGAAGGGCAATATCGATAAGTATGGCTATCGTGGCATTGAGTTCACCCTTTCTTGGTGGCATCGCAGATTACGCGAAAAAAAGAAAGAAGTTCCTCTTCGTCTATACGGCGCTCTGTGTTATCTCTACGGCCTTGTTTTTTTTCATTCGTGAAGGTATGGCATTGAAAGGTTTTATAATGATCATATTAGCCAATGTTGGGTTGGAGGGGGGCATTGTATTTTATAATGCTTTTTTGATTGATATTGTTGACAGCACCCATCAGGGCAGGGTATCAGCCTGGGGATTCGGTACAGGTTATCTCGGTTCTATCATTGCCCTCGTAATTGGTCTTGTGTTAATTAAGGCAGGTTATATAAATTTTGTATGGCCTATGGTTGCTCTCTTTTTCGTGTTTTTTTCAACACCGGCTTTTTTATTTTTACCCGGTGACGAAAAAGGTGGAACAGGTATCATTGACGGTGCCCATAGCGGTTTAAAAAACACTCTCACAATGTTTAAAAAAATTATGTTAAACAGGGATCAAAAGTTGTTCCTGTTTGCCTATCTCATTTATGAAGATGGGGTGAATACAGCCATAGTTTTTTCGGGCATTTTTGCCGCCACAACGCTCGGTTTTAAGGCACAGGAACTGGTTATGCTTTACCTTATTATACAAGCCACGGCCTTGATCGGCGCTTTCTTTATGGCACGTGCCATAGACTATTGGGGTCCGAAAAAAATTGTAATGCTGTCATTGGCCCTTTGGATCGCAACGGTGACAGCCATTTACTTTTTACAAACCAAGATGCAATTCATGATCATAGCGTCTATTGCCGGACTTGGTCTTGGAACAGTGCAGGCGTCCTCAAGGGCTTTTTTTGCTCAGTTTATTCCAGACGGTGGCGAATCTGAATATTTTGGTGTATATAGTCTTGTCGGCAAATCATCAGCGATATTGGGTCCTCTGCTTTTTGGCTTCATATCATCCCTGACTCACAGTCAGAGACCTGCCGTGTTATCTATTGCGGCTCTTTTTCTTGCGGGATTGATTGTTATTCAAATGGTGAAAGCCGGCGGCCCCAACGTGCAGAAAGATTCTGTTTCGCATCAGTGATGTTGTGATGGCTTGTCAGTCTTCTTCCTTAAATCCCCTCTTGATGATATCCTGCAGAGAGGTTTTTACGTCTTTTCCTTCATAGACAATCTTGTAAAGCTCTTCAGTGATAGGCATATCTATGTTGAGTTTTTTTGAAAGATTATAAGCGGCATCAATGGTGTAATAGCCTTCCACGACATTTTTCTGCCTTTCGATAATATCCCGGGCTTTTTCTCCTTTTGCGAGTGTTGTTCCGAAAAGACGATTTCTGCTCAGATTCCCATAGGAAGTGAGAATTAGGTCGCCCATTCCGGATAAACCCATGAAGGTCATTTCTTTTGCTCCGAGCGCTTTGCCGAGTCTTTTCATTTCCGCGAGAGCCCTAGTCACATAAGCTGCCTGGGTGTTTGTGCCAAGTTGCAGGCCCTCGATAATACCGGAACCAATTGCCATGACATTTTTCAGAGCACCGCCGAGTTCGACTCCCACGACATCATCGCTGACATAAATTCTAAAATTGTCACCATGTATTATTTGTTGAAAATATTGCGCGAGCTTTTTGTTTTGTGAAGCTATGACAGAAGCGGTGAATGAGCCTCCTGCCACTTCTTTCGCAAAGGAAGGACCGGATAGTACGGCAATGTTGTTTGTACTTCCTTGAACCAGTTCCTCAATGACCCTGCTCATAACGAGAAATGTCTGTCTTTCAATACCTTTTGTGAGAACGAGGAGCTTTTTGGCTGTGAGGTCTGAGGCTATTTTCTCTATTGTCCCACGAAGGGCAAAAGAAGGCATAGCAATTACGATATTATCCGAACAGGCGGCGGTTTCTTCGAGGCTTGTTGTAAAGAAAATAGATTCCGGCAATAGAAAACCAGGTAAGTAATCCCGGTTTTCTTTCTTGAAGTTTAAATATTGGCAGAGTTCATCTTCGTATGCCCAGAGCAAGACGTGATTTCCCGTCCTAGCGAGATGGATTGCGAAGGCTGTTCCCCATGCGCCCGCTCCTATGACTCCTATCTTCATTCCTGCTCTTCACCAATAATAGCGACACTGCTGATGGATTCATCTTCGCGAAGTTCCATAAGCTTGACGCCGAGGCCACCTCTTCCCTGAATAGGCAAATCGCTTGACTTAAAGCGGATGGTTCTTCCCGTGTCGGTAACGAGGATGACATCATCCTTTTCGCCAAGCCTTTTCAGGCTGACAACCTCGCCATTTTTTACACCGCATCGCACATTTGTAATGCCTGATCCGCCTCTCGATTGAATCCTGTACCCTGAACAACGGGCGCGTTTTCCATAAGCTTTCTGAGTGACTGTAAAAACAGCGCATGTTTTATCGACACTCTCCACGGCAACGACTTCATCACCCTGCTTCTTAAAACGTATACCCCTCACTCCGTAGGCCAGTCTTCCCATGGGGCGTATCTGTTCCTCCTGGAACCTGATAGATTGTCCCTTCTTCGTTGCCAGAATGATTTCCTCATTGCCGCTCGTCTCGAGAACAGCAATGAGACTGTCGTCATCGGGAAGGGTAATCGCTTTAATGCCATTGGACCGTATATTTTTCAATAAGTCGAGGCTGAGCCGCTTTACATGCCCTTTCTTTGTGGCAAAAAAGAGGAATTTGTCTTCGGAGAATTCCTTCACGTGGGCAATAGCAGTGACCCGTTCATCCTTCTCAAGATTGATAAGGTTAATAATCGGTTTTCCTTTTGCCGTGAGGGTCGCGTCCGGTATGGTGTGGACCTTTACCATATGCACCTTACCGTTATTCGTAAAGAAGAGAATGTACGAGTGTGTCGAAGCGATGTAGAGATGGTCGACAAAATCTTCTTCCCGGACAACAATGCCAATTTTGCCCTTGCCGCCTCTCATCTGGTTCTTATATTGATCGAGCGATGTCCTCTTGACGTATCCTTTATAGGTAATTGTAACGGCAACTTCCTCTTCTTTGATCATATCCTCAATAGTAATGTCCGGTAATTCATCGACTATTTCAGTCAGTCGTTTGTTGCCGTATTTCTGTTTTATTTCTGTCAGTTCTTCTTTGATAATACCGAGCAGGAGGGATTCATCCTTGAGAATCATATCCAGCCGCTTTATCTCTTTCGCTGTGTTTTTATAGTCTTCCAGGATTTTTTCCCTCTCCATTGAAGTCAGTCTCTGCAGACGCATTTCGAGGATATTTGTTGCCTGTTTTTCGGAGAAAGAAAAGCGGTCCATGAGAGCGGTACGGGCTTCCGGGGTATTTTTCGATTTTTTGATAATAGCAATAACTTCATCAATGTTGTCGAGAGCTATTTTAAGACCTTCCAGCAGATGGAGCCTTTCGAGGGCTTTGTTCAATTCAAAGGTAGACCGTTTGGTAACGATTTCTTTACGAAACTTGACAAATTCACTGATAACTTCTTTGAGATTGAGATATCTCGGTTCATTATTAACAATTGTGAGGAGGATAATGCCGAAGGTAGTCTGAAGCTGGGTGTGTTTGTAAAGCTTATTAAGGATGGGCAGGGCAATTTCACCCCTCTTTAGTTCTATAACGATCCGCATGCCTTCCCTGTTGGATTCATCTTTTATGTTTGATATGCCTTCAACTCTCCTGTCGTTAATAAGTTCCACAATGTTTTCTATAAGGCGGGCTTTGTTAACCTGATAGGGTATTTCTGTGATAACAACCGATTCCCTGCCGTCCCTTTTTGCCTGTTCAATAATAGCCTTGGCGCGAAGAATGATATGGCCACGGCCTGTTTCGTAGGCATCACGTATGCCCTGTCTTCCATAAATAAGACCCTGGGTCGGAAAATCAGGACCGGGAATAATCCCGATAAGCTCGTTTATGGTGATCTCAGGATTATCAATGTAAGCGATAGTTCCGTCAATGACTTCGCTCAGGTTATGGGGGGGCACGTTTGTTGCCATGCCAACGGCGATACCTGATGAACCGTTAATTAGGAGATTGGGAATTTTGGCGGGAAGAACCACCGGTTCAACGAGGGAATCATCATAATTGGGCTTAAAGGCAACGGTCTCTTTTTCAATGTCTTTTAAGATTTCTTCCGCGATCCGTGCAAGCCTGATCTCGGTGTATCGCATTGCAGCCGGCGCGTCGCCGTCTATGGACCCGAAATTGCCCTGACCGTCGACAAGAGGGTATCTGAGAGAGAAATCCTGCACCATTCTGGTAATGGCATCATACACGGCCTGATCGCCATGAGGATGAAATTTACCGATGACATCACCGACTACCCTCGCTGATTTTTTATATGGTTTATCGTGAGTGTTGTTCAGTTCATACATAGCGTAAAGGATCCGCCGGTGAACAGGTTTCAGGCCGTCGCGTATGTCAGGAAGGGCCCTCCCGATGATAGTACTCATGGCATAATCGAGGTAGGACCTCCTCATTTCTTCTTCAATAGGTATCGTTGTAACAGATGTATTCATTTACCCTCCATATCCCGGTACTATTTCATATATGTATTAAGCTGAAATAATTCCCCGAAGCTTTATTCAAAGTCGGCTTATTCTACCATAAATAATAAGTAGTTGACAATTGGTGAAATATCATGGAAAAATAATAAACTATGAAAATTATCAGTTGTTCCATCCTGCTCATTTTTGTACTTATTACGTGCCCATCCTGTGATAAAGAAGTGAAGAATTTGCAGGATGAAATAAAAATTTTGAAAGATGAAAACAACTTTCTTAAGGCTGAAAATGTCGCTTTGAAGAAAGAACTTGAAGAGTTGTACAAAAGAATTTCTGAGAAAGATCTTGTCAAACAGAAACCGGCAGCAACGGGCAAAGAAGAGAAACTTCACAAAGAAACCCCCATAAAAATATCTGAAAAAACAGAAGCGGAAAAAGCAAAACAACCGCAAAATAACAAGACCGGACGATAATTCATTCTGTTAAAACAACCGGGTCAATCACAACAATCCATGAATAAACGACGGAATATATGCCTCGTACTTGAATATGACGGTACAGGGTATCATGGCTGGCAATGTCAACCGGACAAAGTAACGCTTCAGGGGGTAGTCCAGAAAAACATCGAAAAAATTCTTGATCATCCCGTAAAAGTTTATGCAGCGGGCCGCACCGATGCCGGTGTGCATGCTTTCGGGCAGGTAATAAATTGTTTTACGGAAAAGACGATTACCACTGCGGATCTTGCAAAAGGGCTCAATAGCGTCTTACCGTCGGATATCCGCGTGAAAGATATTAGAGATGTTGAAGAATCCTTTCATGCCAGATATTCGGCAAAGAGCAAGTCCTATGTTTATTGTATCTCAAATAGCCGATATCATTCGCCTTTTCATGCACGTTATTCATGGCATATTCCTTTTGCGATGAATGTCAGCGTTATGAATGAAACCATTAGAAAGATCGTGGGGAAGCATGATTTTTCTTCATTCAAAAAAAAGAATGAAATATACGACAGACACGAAAGAGAGGTCTTGAGGGCCGGGGTAAAAAAAAGAGGGGAATTTATATATATTTTTATAGAAGCTACAGGATTTCTCCGTTACATGGTGAGGAATATAGTGGGGACACTTATCATGGTGGGGGAAGGTAGAATTAGCAAGGAAGATTTTATAGCCATTCTCCAATCACGCGACAGGGTGAAAGCCGGTCCGACGGCGCCGCCACGGGGCCTTTTCCTGAGAAGAATTAAATATTGATCAGGAACGGGTAAGCGCCTGAAAAAGTCCTGCTATACCAAAGGCTATAAAAATGATTGCGGCAAACCATTTTATGAAACGTTCCGGTATTTTTTTTCCGAGTACAATACCCACGACAATACCGATGGCGTCGGCGATAAGCATACCGGTTGTCGTACCGAGCCAGATAGGGAGAACAGCCATATATTTTGCGGCGAGAGCAACTGTTGCGAGCTGCGTTTTGTCGCCCATCTCCGCAAAGAAAAATGCAATGGCAACAGTCCAGAAAGGACTGAAATTGAACCGTTTGTCCTCGTTATTCAGTTTATCTCCGTAGAGGGTCCAGAATCCAAACAGGATAAATGAAGCCGAAGCGGTTATCTGGATGTAATGGATAGGGACAAGACGTGTGAGCCAGTTTCCAGCGAGAACCGCAAGGAGATGATTTGCCAAAGTTGCCGCGAAAACACCCCACATGACAATCTGCCAGCGATAGCGGGAAGCAAAAGCCATTGCGAGCAGTTGTGTTTTATCGCCCATTTCAGCGAGGACAACGAAAATAAGAGAGGCAAAATATTCAACCAAATATAGTATCCTTAAAAAAAACTTTCAACATGAATACGCATTCATATCAAAAGTCATGCTCACCGGCATTTGCCTGCAATAAGGCTGGCGTTGGTTTTGTGTTATGTTGCTTCAATGACACCGGCCACGAATATACAGGGATTGGGGGAGTAAAGTCAATCTCTTATATTCCCATATTGGAAAGGATATGGGATATGCGATTAACGATTTCAACGAGTTTGGGATGAGATGTTTCAAGCTCATCGACGGATGAAGTGAGACCTTTAAGGGAAAGATTGAGAAGGTCTTCTTTTTTGTCTTTGCGGATTGCCTCGTGTGTTGATGTTTGTGTAAAACCTGTAATGCTTTCAGCATGTTCCCTGTCTGTCTTTGAAAGTTCTGAAATCTCGTTTTGTAAACTGGAGAGAAGCTGTAACAATTCTGTTTTTTCTTTGTCCTGTATCGAAGTACTTTGCGTTATTTTGTTTTCAATGTTTGTTATAGTTGTTTTAAACATGCCATCCTCCGTGCTGTTACATCACTTTAAGTTTAGCAGAAGTGCGTACATGTGGCAAGGTTAAGAACAGTGAATAGTATATTGTAAAAAAGTGAGAAATGCAGAAACAAAAAGCGGGGCAGGTTGTTTATTAGGCACTTGAAAATGTGGATTATATGAGGGATAACATTATCATCAGGGGTGATTAAATGGACTACCGCATTGTGGCAACCGCCGCTTTTGGTCTTGAAGCAGTTGTTGCCAGAGAGTTGAGAGAATTAGGGTATGAAAAACTAATTGTTGAAAACGGGCGGATCTCTTTTGAAGGAAATGAGAGAGATATTGCCCGTTGCAATATATGGCTCAGGGCAGCGGACAGGGTTCTCCTGGAAATTACCCGGTTTAAGGCAACGGATTTTGAAGATCTTTTCCAGGGTACGCTCAAAGTTCCATGGGAAGACATCATACCCGAAGACGGCAAAATGCACATCACGGGCAGGTCTGTGAAATCAATACTTTCCAGCCTCCCGGCATGTCAATCCATAGTCAAAAAGGCTGTTATTGAGGCTCTGAAGAGAAAATACAGATTTTCCCTGTTTACCGAAACAGGGCCGGTTTACAAGATCGAAGTCTCTCTGTTAAAAGATATTGTATCACTCACCATCGACACAACAGGTCCGGGATTGCACAAGAGAGGGTATCGGAAAGACACCGGTGAAGCGCCGCTTCGTGAAACACTTGCCGCGGGAATTGTTTTGCTTTCCCGCTGGAAACATGATCGTATACTTGCTGATCCGATGTGCGGTTCAGGCACTATTGCCATTGAAGCGGCTCTCATCGGAAAAAACATAGCCCCGGGATTGAAAAGAAGCTTTGTTTCAGAGGCGTGGCGACAGATACCGCAGAGTGTGTGGCAATTAGCCCGAGAAGAGGCACGGGAAAAGATTAACGACGCATCTTTTCAGATTCTCGCCTCCGATAACGATGCTCATGTTCTCAAGAAAGCGAGGGAGAATACTGAACGGGCCGGTGTCTCAGATGTTATTGCCTTTCAAAGACTCTCCGTCGAACAGTTCCGCTCAAGGAAAAAGTTCGGCTGTATTATTTGTAATCCTCCCTATGGTGAAAGACTCGGTGATAAGAATGAAATAATGCTGCTCTATAAGACAATGGGGGAAACGTTCTCCCGGCTTGACGGGTGGTCTTATTTTATATTGACCGTACATACGGGATTCGAACGATTGTTCGGAAAAAAGGCAACAAGAAACCGCAAACTTTATAATGGCATGTTGCAGTGTTACCTGTACGAATATTTCGGTCCAAAACCAAAGGAAATCAGTGAATAGAAATTAGACCATCTTGGACAGCAGTGACAAATGAGTGAATAGTGAACAGCAAAAAAGGCAGGTGATTATTTTCTTACCGTTTTCCGTTCACTATCCACTGTTTCCGTACCATTTAAGATAGTTGAGAAGTACAATGAGGACAACGTTTCGCGTTAACCGGTATTGCTGAAATACAATAGGGGCACTCTTTTGTCGTAACTTCTGCAGGAGCTTCTTTTTTGAATTTGTTGACATTTTTTATCAGTAAAAAGACGCAAAAAGCCACAATCAGGAACGTAATGATGGTATTAATAAAAAAGCCATAATTAATCGTAACCGCTCCGGCTTCCTTGGCCGCGGCGAGAGAAACATAAGGCCCTGCTGCTTTTGCGCCATCTTTCAGAACAGCAAAAAGGTTGGAGAAATCGATATTGCCTAACAATAAACCGATGGGCGGCATGATTACGTCATCAACAAGTGATTTAATTATTGTGCCGAAGGAAGCGCCTATAATGATACCGACAGCCATATCAATTACATTGCCACGCATAATAAATTCTTTAAATTCTTTTAGCATCATTCCCTCCTTGTAATTGAAGATTATTTTAATAATATTACCCTAATTAATGACAGATTAAGAATGTTTTGTCTTCAAAAAATTATCTCAAATCAGAAAAATATATTTCCTTGCGATATATTTTCCGGATACTCCAATTACATAAACATGGGAGGTGTAACAATAATATTGGTCATATCGGTCGTGGTGTGGCCGGCAAGACGACTGCAAGAAGGCCCACGCAGGTAATTCAAGGGTGATAAAAGCGAAAGAAAAGACAAAATCCTGCGTAATGATTTTTCAACGTAATTTTTAAACTCTGATATACAAAAGCCTCCCATTATCTGCAGGACGCGTGAAAGATAACAAAAGGGCTTCTTTTTACCGGGACAGTCACGAATGAAACTTTCGGCATGGCTTTGGAGAATAAGCATGAATATCTCGATTTTTCCCATCTTTATAATGTGTTGAAAAATATACAAAAGGTTATTACCGTTGACATTGTGCGTATGCTTTGATACCATTGGAAAACAAAACCGGGGGTAATATGTCTGAAAGTTCAAAAAAACGCTCCAGAAAGGCAGGCCTGCCGCCGGGTACCCTCGTCCACATCGGTGATAGACACGAAGAGCAGCCGAAAATTTCGGTCATTTATTATAGTGAAGAAGAATTTGAAAAAATAGAAGTTACAACCCCGGAAGAATGCCTGCACTTGAAAAGCAAATCCAAAACATGCTGGGTGAATATTACCGGCATCCATGAAAGTGAAACTATAGCGAAAATAGGGCAAATCTTTGAACTTCACCCTCTCTTGCTTGAAGATATCATGAATACCGATCAGCGTCCCAAAATGGAAGTCTACGACGGCTCCCTTTTTGTTGTATTGAAGGCGCTTTTTTATGATGAAAAAAACAAATCAGCCATATCTGAGCAGATAAGTTTAATACTTGGGACTGATTATGTCGTCTCTTTTCAGGAATGGAGGAGCAACGTTTTCGACCCCGTTTTAGAAAATCTCGAAAACAAGAAAGGGCGCATCAGGAAAATGGGGGCGGATTATCTCACATACTCTCTGATTGATGCTATCGTAGATAATTATTTCCTTATCCTTGAATTCTTTGGTGACCGCCTCGACAATCTGGAGGTCCAGCTTGCTGCTTCTCCTAAAACGGAAGCGCTCAGGTCAATTCAAAAATTAAAGAAAGAGATGATTTTCCTGCGGCGATCCGTATGGCCCTTAAGAGAAGTTATTAACGGAATGGAACGGGGGGATTCACCTCTCATACAGAGTTCTACCTATTTTTATCTGAGGGATATTTATGATCATATTGTGCAGGCAATCGATACCATAGAAACGTATCGGGACATGCTTTCAAGCATGCTCGACATTTATCTGTCGAGTACCAGCAACAGGCTTAATGAAGTTATGAAGGTATTGACGGTTATTTCTACTATCTTTATACCGCTTACTTTTATTGCCGGAGTTTACGGGATGAATTTTAAATTTATGCCCGAACTTGAACAACCATGGGGTTATCCGCTTGTAGTTCTCATAATGGCCGCCGTGAGTTTGTCCATGCTGTACTATTTCAAAAGAAAAAAATGGTTCTAATAAAAAAATAATTAAACGGAGCGGGAGGAGCCTATGAAGAAAATATTTTCGATTGGTCTGGTGTGCGCAAGTTTGATTCTGGCATTTGCATGTTACGCGGGTCCTCTGGATGATGTGTTTAAAGCCGTCAAGATTCCGCAAATAAGCGGTGAGGGACCGGACGAAACAACCACGATAGCGGGCTTAAAAGAGGCGCTCTCTATCGGAACCGGTAACGCAGTTGTATCGGTCTCCAAATTAGACGGATATTTCGCGAACCAGGCAATTAAGATATTGCTCCCCGAAAAAGTACAAAAAGTTGCTGAAGTGCTGAGAAAAGTCGGATACCAGAAACAGGTCGATGACTTTATTTTGAGCATGAACCGTGCCGCAGAAAATGCCGCACCGAAAGCGCGTCAATTCTTTGTCGACGCTATTAAAGAGATGTCCATTCAGGATGCCGCGAAAATCCTGAGAGGCAATGATACGGCGGCCACGGAGTACTTTAAGTCAAAAACCTTTGATAAACTTTACGCCGCATTCAAACCCCCTGTTGCGGCAAGCATGGATAAAGTCGGTGTAACAAAGAAATATAAAGATATGATGGGCGGTTACACAAAATCTATGCCCTTTGTAAAAGCTGAATCCGTGGACCTTGACCATTATGTAACGACAAAGTCTCTGGATGGACTTTTTTACATGGTCGGAGAAGAAGAAAAGAAGATACGGACCAATCCCGCGGCACGTGTGACAGATCTTTTAAAAAAGGTCTTCGGGAAATAGTCAACGTTTATTTTTTTAGACAAAACTTCGTAGTATCGAGGTTCATTAAATTTTTACAAGGGAGTATTTTCGCTCTCCCAAGCCAATCTTCTCAGCATGATTAAGCTGGATGTTCCAGTCAATCGCCGGATAGAGGGCGTGCCATTTATCTTCACCCTTTCCCAGATAGTGCTTAATTTTTGTATCAGGCATGGATTCCTCATTATTGACAAGGTCACATGACGCGGCATCTATTGAAACAGGATCATCAGACGCGAGAATTCCGATATCACGCACAATAGGAGCGTCGTTACTGGGATAACAATCACATGCAGGACTTACCTGTAAGACAAAATTGAGATAAATCGCTTTCTTCTCTTTGCCTTTTAAAGCTCCCAAAGCGTATTCCACCATCTTTTTTTGAAAAAGATCCGGAGTCGCATCCCACTTTGTCTCAATGGCACCAAAGGGGCAAACAAGAAGACATTCACCGCACCCAATGCATTTCTTTTCATTAATAGAGGCTTTTTTCTCCACAAGAGAAATAGCTTCAGCAGGGCATGAATCAAAACAGATTTTGCATCCTTTGCATGTTTCTTTGTTAATTTGTGGGGCCAAAGAACTATGCTGTACGAGCTTGCCTTTTCTCGTAGCACAACCCATGCCGATGTTTTTTAAGGTGCCTCCAAAGCCCGTTAACTCATGGGCCTTGAAGTGCGTTACGACAATTAGAGCGTCAGCTTCGGCAATTTCCTTCGCTATGCTCGCCTCTTTCAATACTTCTCCGTCGATAGTAACTTTTGCTTCGCCCGATCCTCGCAGGCCATCTGCAATAATAAGAGGACATTCAACACAGGCATAATCAAACCCGTTCCTCACTGCTGTGGTAAGATGGCTGATGGCATCGCTGCGTGTTCCCGTATAAAGAGTATTTGTATCCGTAAGAAAAGGTTTTGCTTCGAGGGTTTTTATTTTGCCAACGATTGTTCTTAAAAAAACGGGCCGTAAATAGGCGGTATTGCCGTATTCACCAAAGTGGAGTTTCACCGCAACAATTTCGTTCTTCTTTATTTTTGTATTGAGTTTAACCCGGTTCAGCAGATCTTCAATTTTGTTGAAAAGGTTTCTCTTTGGCGTTGTTCTTAAATCTGTGAAGTACACCTTTGACATAAGGTCTCCTTTTCTGTTTGATTTAAAACAAAAGTATGTTAGATATAATGCTGATTTGTCAACAAAAAGCAATGGAGGTTTATTGAATGCTTAATCTTTCAGATAAACATGCTATGATACAAAAAATCGCTGAGAAGATAGCAAGAGAAAAGATAGCTTCAAGAGCAAAAGAGATTGATGCGACCGGTGAGTTCCCCTGGGATATCGTTGATATATACAAACAACAAGGCTTTCTTTACCTGATGCTCCCTGAACAATTCGGCGGGCTTGATGGTGATATAACTTCCTTTTGCCTTGTCATTGAAGAATTTGCAAAAGTTTCAGGTTCGGCATCATTAATATGCCTTGCGCATAACGTGGGGTTGATGCCGATAATGATTGCCGCAAATGAGGCGCAGAAGGAGTATGTTTTTAAAAAGATTACCGAACCGGGGAAAAGCCACCTGGCAGCCTTTTGTTTAACAGAACCGGAAGCTGGTTCAGATCCCGCCCGCATGACAACCACATTTGTCAGGGAAGGGGATAATTATTATCTGAACGGCAGAAAGTCGATGATTACCAATGGAGCAAGTGCTCAATTGTATTCTGTTTTTGCCACAAGCGATCCGCAACTGAAACATCGTGGAATTACAGCGTTCTTCGTGGAAAAGGATTACCCGGGGGTAATTGTAGGAAAAAACGAGGAAAAAATGGGTATGATTGGTTCGGACCTCACGGAAATTACCTTCGACAATGTCAAACTGTCAAAAGATAACCTTCTTGGTGAAGAAGGACAGGGCTGGGGCGTCGCAATGGCTACACTGAATCTGTCAAGGCCCGCAGTTGGAGCACAGGCGTTAGGTATCGCGCAGGGCGCCTTTGATTTTGCGGTTGAATATGCATGGAACAGGATTCAATTCGGCCAGAAACTTGCCGATCATGAAGGTATTCAATTGATGGTCGGTGAGATGACGATCGAAGTTGAAGCGGCGCGTGCCCTTGTATATAATGCCGCCCGGCTTCTCGACGAATCAAAAGTAAACGAAAGGGATAAGATGCGTGCCATAGCAGCCGACAGGGCATCGGCGATAGCCAAGGTTTACTCTGCTAACGCGGCTATGAAAGTGACCACCGATGCTGTGCAGATACTGGGAAGCTATGGATACACAAAAGATTACCCTCTTGAAAGGATGATGCGTGACGCAAAGGCTACACAGATTTATGAAGGAGCAAACCAGATAGCCAGTATGCTCATCGCAAAATCAATTTTCAGAAAGTTTAAATCCTAAGAGCGGATTCGTTGTATTTCTCGCAATGCGGCGGAGAGCTACACCATTTTTTCAACAAACTCAAAGATGGGAATGGCGCAGAGGGTCATAATTTCAATGGTTCCCCGCGCGCCGAGTTCAGTGGAAACCCTGGAAATAGTTTCGTTGTCAGGCGCCTCAAGGATGCTAATAAAATCAAACATGCCAAGTGTGGCATATTGCGCGAGGACTTTTGCTCCCATTTTCTCTATTTCTTTGTCAACTTCTTTAATTCGCCCGGGATTGTCTTTAATTGTCTTCCTGCCTTCGTTTGTTAATCTGTTCAGCATGATATAAATTGGCATTTCAACTTCCCCTTTGCATGAAAATTATAATATGAAACCCCGTTTAGCTGTCAATACGTTTTTGTATAATGCCGCCACCGACGACAGTGTCACCGTGATATAGCACGATGGACTGACCCGCTGTTGCCGACGAAATGGGACGTGTGAAGTTTACCCGTATGGTGTCTTCTTTGATTTTGTAACTGCAGGGCTCCTCTTTCTGGCGATATCGCACCTTTCCGTTTACGTTGGATGATACGTGGGAAAAGAAATTGATTTCAGAGGCGGTAAGCGTCTTTTGCCTGAGGTCTTCCTTGCTGCCGACTATAAGCGTATTCTCATCAGGTATGGTATTTACCACGTAGAGGGCTTCCTTGTACGGTATGTTGATGCCTTTTCTCTGGCCGATAGTATACAGAGGAAGACCTTCATGGTGTCCGAGAAAAAATCCATTGATGTGGTAGACAGGTCCTTTTTTGAAGGAGATATAAGATGACAAAAATTTCTTGTAATTGTTACCCGGAATAAAACAGATATCCTGACTCTCTTTCATGCTGTCTATATCCCAGGCTATTTTTCTCGCGAACTGTTTTAGTTCATTTTTTTTGTATTCTCCGATGGGAAAAAGCGTCCGTTTTAGAATATCCTGTTTAATGGAATAGAGAAAATAAGACTGGTCCTTTGTCTTGTCAATGCCTTTCTTGAGATGATAACTTCCGTTTTTTTCCTCAACTCTGGCGTAGTGGCCTGTTGCTATTTTATCCGCTCCCATGGAAAAAGCCTTTATGGCGAATGCGGAGAATTTAATGAACTTATTACAGAAAATGCAGGGATTCGGGGTCTTGCCGATTTTGTATTCGTCTATGAACGGCTCAATTACATAGCGGATAAATTCTTTCCTGAGGTCCATGACATAGTGGGGAATGGAAAGATTTCTCGCTATTTGTTCTGCCTTCACCATTGTATCGTCCGGAAAGCAATTGTTGGGATTTCCCTTGCCCGCATATGAGTCAGGCAGCAACCGGAACGTAATACCCACGACATTGTATCCGTTCTTCTTTAAAATATATGCCGCGAATGAGCTGTCGAAACCTCCGCTCATAGCGACAAAAACGGTTTCCATGGCACATGATACCATAACGATGAATCAATTGAAAGTTCAAGGGGATTGTAGTATTATCAGTTTAGGAGGAAGTATGGAGAAGAAAATAAAGGTTTTGGTAAGTCTTTTTTTTGTTATAATTTTTTTACTCGGTTTTTTCCTCGGCGCTTATGGGAAAAGGGCAGCAGGCAGTACCAATGACAAGGACATATATGGATATTTAAGGACCTTTTCCGAGGTTATCGATCTTGTCAAAAAGAATTATGTCGATGAAGTTAATGATAAGGAGATTGTTTACTCCGCAATAAAGGGTATACTTGAATCTCTTGACCCGCACTCGTCTTTTTTACCGCCCGATATGTATAAAGAGATGCAGACTGACACGAAAGGCGAGTTCGGTGGAATTGGGATAGAGATAAGTATAAAAGACGGGTTTCCTGTTGTAATAACCCCTATTGAAGATACTCCGGCCTTCAAGGAAGGGATAAAAGCAGGTGATCTTATTGTGAGAATTGACGGGAAACCGACAAAGAATATGAACCTCGTGGATGTGGTCAAAATGATACGGGGGCAGAAAGGGAAACCGGTAAATCTTACCATAGCCAGAGAAGGGACTCCGGGCATGAAGGAATATAACGTTGTAAGGGACATAATACAGGTCAAGAGCGTAAAATTCAAAATGCTCGATGAAGGCTACGGATATATCAGAATAGTTCAGTTTCAGGAGAAAACTTCCCGCGACCTTGATAATGCATTTAAAGAGCTGCAAAAGGCCAATAAAGATAAGGAACTGAAAGGTATTGTGCTGGACCTGAGAAATGATCCGGGAGGATTGCTGGAACAGGCCGTTGAAGTATCAGACAGATTTTTAAGTGACGGTATTATTGTATCAATCGACGGAAGAGGAGAAAAAAAGAAAACGGACGAAAACAAGATGAAATTTTTCGCGCAAAAGAAAAGCGGGGACTATCTGAATGCTCTCGTGGTATTAATCAATGAAGGCAGCGCCAGCGCATCTGAAATTGTTGCCGGAGCGCTGCAGGATTATAAAAGAGCTATTATCGTGGGGACAAAATCATTTGGCAAGGGTTCTGTGCAGACCATATTTCCTCTCGATGATGGATCAGCAGTAAGGCTCACGACAGCGAAATACTATACGCCAAAAGGGAGATCCATTCAGGGCGAAGGCGTCGCGCCCGATATAACTGTCGAGAATAATATGGTAAGATCGAAAGACAGCAAAATTGTCCCCTTAAAGGAGAAAGACCTAATAAACGCAAAAAACGGGAAAGACGAAGTAGAAAAACCGGTCAAAAAGCTTGAGGATTTCAACATAAAGAGCATTGAAGACGATGATTTTCAATTGTATATGGGTATCCAGATGCTAAAAAGCTGGGAAGCATTGAGGGGAAAAGCCTCCTGAACGGAAACAACAATCAATGAATCGGGTAACAGGCAGCACATCTGTTACCCGATTTTTATGTTCCTCAACAGTTTATCTCTGAAGTCTTCCGGCATTCTTTTTGGCTTACCCTCCCTGTCTATGCAAACCATTTTTGTTTCGCATGCGGCGGTGGGTCTATCGTCTTTTAATACCGTATGTGTCATCACGAAATACGCGTTCTTTACAGCAATAATTTCGCTTTTCACGAAGACTATGTCGCCATATCTAAGGGGTTCCATGAGGTCAAGGGACACGTTTTTCACAATCATGTACGTCTCTTTTGCTTCCCACTCAGGGATTGATATGCCGATGGACATCAAATATTCAAACCACGATTTTTCAACAAATTTCAAATAGTTGGCAAAATAGACAATCCCGCCGGCATCAGTGTCCTGATAATAAATCCTTGTCGAATACATAATGGTTTTATCAATATCATTTTTGTTGCTGAACAGTCAATATATACTGGTGCGCAATTGAAAAAATGTGTTATAAGTAGCATTGATTCATGACTTGTTTTTTTCTCTTTTCGGTTATATTTTAATGAAACGCAGAAAGTTTTAAAGAAATTTCTCATGGAGGGCCTTTATGGAGACAATACAAATTAAACCCGACATCTACTGGGTGGGGGCAATTGACTGGGGTGTTAGAGATTTTCACGGTTATGTCACACAGAACGGGACTACATATAATAATTATTTGATCCATGACAGAGAAATGACGCTTGTTGATACCGTGAAAAATGATCATGATGCGGTGACCTTAAAAAATATTAAACATGTCACAGACCCCTCTCGCGTAAGAAACATTATCATAAATCATATAGAGCCTGACCATGCCAGTGGCCTTGCAGATGTCATGCAATACATGCCCGACGCTACGATATATATTTCAGAGCGCGGAAAAAAAGGGCTTGACCGTTATCATGATACGACGAAGTGGAATATCAAAGTGGTGAAAAACGGCGATACGCTGAACATCGGCAAATACAACCTGTTGTTTCTGGAAACACCTATGCTGCATTGGCCGGATTCTATGATGACATATGTTAAGGAAGTAAAACTACTCTTTTCACAAGATGCCTTCGGGCAGCATCTTGCTTCTGCCGAAAGATTCGACGATGATTTCCTTTCCTCTCATTCACAGTTTGAACTGGATGATGCCATCATCGACTATTACGCGAATATTTTAATGCCCTTTGGCAAACTTATTAAAACGAAAATTGATGATATTACAAAACTCGGTCTTGAAATCGACATGATTGCCCCTGATCATGGCGTTATCTGGAGAAAGAATCCGGCAAAGATCATTCAGAACTATCTCGATATGGCAAATGGCAAAGCGAAAAGCAGTGTGGTAATCATATACGATACCATGTGGCACAGCACGGAACTTATGCTGATCCCAATAATGCGGGGTATTCAGGACGGGGGCATAGGCTGTACCGTTGTTAAACTCCGCTCGACACCGATGAGTTTTGCTATAAAGGAATTCTGGAAAGCGCGGGGTTGCCTGGTCGGCGTTCCGACTATGAATAATGTTATGTTTCCTTCTGTCGCCGAGTTTCTTTATCACCTTGCGGGATTACGGCCAAAAGACAGGATTATGGGCGCTTTCGGTAGTTTTGGATGGGGTGGGGGAGCGGTAAAAGAAGCCTATGAGAAATTTAAGCAGATGAACCTCCAAACAGTTGAACCCGGTATGCAGGTGGTCTATAAACCTTCCGCGGAAGATGAAAAGGAGTGTTATGAATTCGGTAAGCGGTTTGCTGTCAGAGTCAAAGAATATGATACACAATTTCAAGGATGAACCTCCATGAAAATAGTTGTGTTCAGGGGAAGTCCGAGACGCGAAGGCAACACAGAAATTCTGCTTGGAGAAACCTTAAAGGGATTGAGCGATGAGAATGAAACTGTTCTCTTCACCTTAAACAGCATGAATATAAGAGCCTGTCAGAATTGCGGCGGCTGCGATGAAACGGGTGTTTGTGTTCTCAGTGACGACATGGATAATATCTATAGTGCCATACGTAATGCTGACAGAATTATTCTCGCTTCTCCAATCTTTTTCTTTGGTCTTTCAGCACAGGTAAAGACCATGATTGACCGCTGCCAGTCATTCTGGTGTGAAAAATATCTGCTTAAGAAAACAATTCCACCCGGTCAACACGGCAGAAAAGGGCTTTTGTTTCTCGTGGGCGGAATGAAGAAAGAGACCGGTGTCCAATGTGCTGGCGCCACGGCGACCGCCTTTTTTCGGACAATAAGCGTGCCTGAGCATGAAACGCTGAGTTATCTGGATATTGACAAAAAAGGTGAGATACGTAATCATCCCAGCGCGTTGAGGGATGCTTACGAAGCGGGACTGAGGCTTTTGAAACATTGAGCATTATCGTTATTCATAATTGTTTATTTTTTTTCCAAATCCAAGAAAGCAACACCCGTTGACATTGGCCGGCATGCATAGTATAAACAACTCATGATAACCGTCCTGAGGCCCTGTTGATATGAATAATGATGTATATTCTCTTTCGTCCCTTGAAGAAGGAGAAGAGGGATTCGTATATATTCTATCAGGTGGTGAAGGTTTTGTGAACCGGCTTGCCGGCATGGGTATTATCACAGGAACAAAAATACGGGTTCTCAGAAACAGCGGCGGACGTGTTATCGTCCTTGCCACAGACACGAGATTAGCCCTTGGAAAAGGCCAGGCTAATAAGATATTTGTGGTAAAAACACATGTCGATGAAATACACGCAAATAAGGTCGAAGAGAGCATTTTTGTCGCGCTTGCCGGCCAACCCAACGTCGGAAAATCGACAATATTCAATCTGCTCACAGGTCTTTCGCAACACGTCGGTAATTGGCCGGGAAAAACAGTTGAAATAAAAGAGGGTGTGTATACGTCTGATGGAATCGAGATTAAGCTCGTTGACTTGCCCGGCACATACAGTTTGAGTGCGTTTTCAGAAGAGGAAAGAGTGGCACGGGATTTTATTATCCACGAACGTCCTGATATTATAGCCCTTATAGTAAATGCCTCAGCGCTGGAACGGAGTCTGTATCTTCTTGCAGAGCTGCTGCTTTTAAAGATACCCGTAATTGTTGGTGTCAACATGCTTGATGTCGGAGAGGCACAGGGTAAACGTATTGATGTCAATGCCCTTAAAAAATCACTCGGGCTTCCCGTCGTTGAAATGGTTGCATCAAAAAATAAGGGAATCAGGGAACTCATTTCTGAAATTATTCATTTTTCAAAAGACCTGTCAGGATATCATCCGAAGATGCCCCATGTTTACACCGATCACCAGGATATTTACACTCATCTTGAAAAGCTATTAGAACCACATGTTCCTTTGCCATACACGAAAGAATGGATTTCAATAAAACTTATGGAAGGTGACAGGGAAGTGACGGAATCCATGAAAGGGATTATCCCTGATCACGTATGGAAAGAAATACAGTCTCTTCTCATAAAGCACGAAGATGCTCTCAGAGCTGTCCTCGGAGGAAGATACGACTGGATAGAAGAAACGACGCGGGCTGTTGTTTCCCGATTTAAAAGGGGCCAGGTGCTCATGACCGACAGGATCGACCATGTTCTTACCCGTCCCGTAAGTGGAATCCCCATCCTCTTGGGCATTCTGGCGATGGTTTTTATTGTAACATTTGTCATAGGATCTCCCCTTCAAAACTTACTGGAGATGGCAATGGGTTCGCTGGGAAACTGGATAAACAGCGCACTCTCCAACGAGCCCTGGTGGGTACGCGGTATACTTGTGAATGGTATCATAGGTGGTGTCGGATCTGTCTTGACGTTTATCCCCATTCTCATGTTGTTTTTCTTTTCCATGACATTTCTGGAGAATGTCGGATATATGGCAAGAGCCGCTTTTGTTATGGACAAATTTATGCACATTATAGGCCTTCATGGAAAAAGTTTTATACCCATGTGTCTCGGGTTCGGATGCAATGTGCCTTCTGTGATAGGCACAAGAATCATAGAATCGAAAAAGGCCCGTTTTTTGACAATCGTATTAATACCTTTTGTGCCGTGCACAGGAAGGCTTGCCGTGCTCACTTTTGTGACTGCCGCAATATTCGCGCATCAAGCCCTGTTTTTTTCATGGGCACTTGTCGCATTGAATATTATTATGCTTGGTATTGCCGGTATTGTTATCAGTAAATATTTTTTCAGGGACGAACCGGTGCCTTTTATCATGGAACTGCCGCTTTATCACAAACCGGATTTCAAAACAATCTGGCTCGTTATCTGGTCAAGGACATTTGCTTTTATCAAGAAAGCCGGTACCGTTATTTTAGTACTTTCTGTCGTGTTGTGGATAATGTCCAATGTTCCCGGTGGAAATATCGAAGAAAGCATGCTCGCGAAAATAGGCCGTATTCTTGAACCGGTCGGGAAACCCATAGGGCTTGACTGGAAATTGATGATTGCCCTTTTTTCGAGCATTATTGCAAAGGAAAATTCCGTCGCGGCTCTTGGTGTTGTTTTTAACGCGGGGGATCAAGGTCTTATGACCGTCCTCTCTCAAACAGTGAGCCACCCATCGGCACTTTCTTTTCTGATCATTCTCATGCTTTTTATTCCATGCGTGCCAACCATGACAGTGATGAAACAGGAGATGGGTGGTGTGAAATGGTCTTTCATGTCTTTCCTGCTGATGCTCATAATGTCGTACGGAACAGCGGCGGTTGTTTACCGTCTGGCAATAGCTTTAAGCTTATGATAATCAATAATGATCATGGTGGTTATGTTAACTATTTTCAAATAAATGTTATTGACTCACATGTATGATCGGTATAGATTTAACAACAATTTACATGAACTCAATTTCAGGAAAAATACTTAGGGAACGCTTCGCCGGAACAATTTTGTTAATTTTTTACAATATTAGAAAATTTCATAATAGAAGGATTTTCGAAGAGAAATGAACGGTGGAAATCGATTATTTGTAAAAAAGGAGGTAATGACCGTTGTCTTTGCATTTTTTATGTTTTTTAATTTATGCTACGGCGCAATTGCGGTCGAATACATGCTTGACGATCTATACAGAATTGCTCTTGAACGATCTGAGAGAATAAAGATATCCGAAGAAGATGTGTATATCGCTGAAAAGAACAGGGACAAAGCAATCTCTCTTCTTTTTCCCAAATTGTCCGCCGTGGGGACCTACACAGGATATAAGGACAGGAAATATTCTGCTTCAAATTCCCAGGTCCAGCCCGATGAAACGAGTTCCTGGAGTGTGCGTCTCGATCAATCGATGTCAACGTCTGGGAGAGAATTGACTGCCCTTAAAATGGCAAAAGATAGCGTTGAAAAAAATAAGATGGATCTTGCGTCAGTAAAAGAAACATATATGTTGCTCGTCACCAGTTCATATTATGATGTGCTCAGGGCGGGTAAGCTTGTGGAAGTATCAAAGCAAAACATCAACAGGTTAAAAAAATACAGGGACGCGGCATCTATACGATTGAAGATTGGTGAGGTGACCAAGACGGCATTATTGAGGGCAGAAGCGGAACTTTCCGGAGCGCAGGCTGATCTGGTAAAGTCTGAAAACCTTCTCAGTTCATCAAAAGCGGTTTTGCAGAAGATCGCGGGATTAGAAGATGGCTTCGAACTTTATGATATGTATAAATCGCTGACATCAGACTTAATAAAAGCAGATGATTCAACAAAAAACCCCCTTGGCATTAATTGTCCTTCATATTACCTGGAATGTTTAAAGAATATTGCATATGGTGAACGTACGGAATTGAAGTCATTAACAATACAAAAGGATATTGCCGATCGGCAGATAACATATACTCTCGGCGCGCATTGGCCGACACTGGCTCTCGAAGGGGTTTTTATTGCTAAGAATGAAGTGCCCGCGGGAGGCGGTCTCATTCGTGATAATGTCTATGGCGGAATAAGGCTCACGCTCCCCCTGTTTGAAGGCGGCTTAAGGCATGCGGAGACGCAGGAAGCCATGGCTAAAAAAAGGCAGATTGAATACGCCTTGAGCGACCTTAAAAAATCTATCTCCGTTGAAGTCGAGAATGCCTATCTTGATTATATTGCTCAGAAAGATATATTGAAATCCTCAGGGAACCAGGTTGCATTCGCGCGCGAGAATTATAACGCCGTTTCGAAACAGTTTGATTTTGGCCTCGCCCAGAGCATAGACGTAATGGATGCCAATACTGTCCTTGTAACAGCTCAAACTCAATTGATACAGGCTTTATACAATTATCAGCAATCTATAACAAAACTGAAACGCTCTACCGGTCTTCTTCTCCAATCGATAATTAATGTTCCGGCAAAAAATAAAATAAATGAATGATGCCGGGTACCTGTTCCATAAAAGAGAAACGGGAGACATAAATAATATGAATCAAACAAGAATGTGTTGTCAGTTTTTTTGTATCTTACTTGCCGGTTTTTCTTTGTTATTCGTTAACGGATGCAAGAAGAAAGAAATCAGGATGGAGAGGATTGCCAATGTCTCCGTCCAGACTGCCGCGAAAAAACAGTTTCGGCCTTACATTGAAGCAACAGGCACATTGAACCCATTTGAGGAGGTTTCAATAGGGGCGGAGATTGATGGTATTATTAAAACAGTAAAGGCTGACGAAGGCGCAGCAGTGTCGAGAGGAATGCTCCTTGCGACGATTGATGATGTCGAGTACAGCCAGAGTGTATTAAGCGCGCAGGCAGCGGTAAGACAATCGGAGGCAACCCTTGCCAACATAAAAATCGAATTTTCAAGAAAAGACGCCCTCTACAAGGAAGAGCTTGTGACAAAACAGCAATATGATGACGTATCAACAAGGTTAACACTCGCCGAGTCTGAAGTGGAAAGGGCAAAAGCAGCTCTTTCCATAGCCAGACAGAAACTTGCAAAGACAAGAATATACGCTCCTCTTACTTCGAAGATAAAAGAAAAATTGGTTTCTGAAGGAGATTTTGTAAAGAACGGAGCACGCTTGTTTACTCTTATCCAGCCTAACCCGTTGAAATTGCGTTTCTCAGTTTCTGAACGTGACGTGGGCAAGGTGAAGGTCGGACAGGATGTGTCTGCAAGAGTTGACGCTTTTCAGGATAGAGAGTTCACAGGGAAGGTAAGCATTGTTTTCCCCAGCCTGGAAGAAAAAACACGCACGCTCTCCATCGAAGCACTCATATCTGATAAGGAAAAGATTTTGAAACCGGGCCTTTTCGCTCGAATCATTTTGTATACCGGCGGTATGAGAGATACTATTGTTGTGCCGAACACAGCGCTTCTTTACGAAGGAGACAAGATATGGCTGTACGTTGTTGAAGAAGACATGGCAAGAGAAAGAGTTGTAAAGCTGGGAAATAAATATGGAGATGAAATAGAAATTACTGAAGGGGTAAAAGAAGGGGACAAAGTAGTGATTGCCGGTCAGCAGGGGCTTTCCGAAGGGGCAAAAGTGAGCATATCAGGCTCAGAGGGAAAAGCACAAAGATCGCGCACAGACAGGAAGCCGGTAAAAAAATGATAAGCAAAAATGTGTCTTTGAAACAATCTGTTTTTTCGCAGAGAAGGATAAAATATGTGGTTATCTGATACTTCAATAAAAAGGCCTGTTTTCGCGACCATGCTCGTTCTTGTTCTTGTTGTCCTGGGAATCGTCAGTTATCCCGATATTGGCGTTGATCTCATGCCGAAAGTAGATATTCCCGTGGTGAGCATCAGCACTCAGCTGCGGGGCGCCAGTTCTGAAATTATGGACGTTGACGTAACCGACAAGATTGAAGAAGCCGTCAATACGATAAATGGCGTTAAAACAATTACCTCAACAAGCTCAGAAGGAAATTCGTCAATTTCCGTGGAGTTTGTTCTTGAAAGAGATATTGACCTGGCAGTCCAGGATGTCCGGGAGAAGGTTGCTTCTATAAGGAGGAGATTGCCCAGTGATATCGAGGAACCTGTCGTCAGAAAGATGGACCCTGACACTTTTCCTGTGTTACACCTCGCGCTCTATGG
The DNA here is from genome assembly GCA_964644085.1 of uncultured Syntrophus sp. Classification (GTDB taxonomy): domain Bacteria; phylum Desulfobacterota; class Syntrophorhabdia; order Syntrophorhabdales; family Syntrophorhabdaceae; genus PNOF01. The sequence continues at coordinate 26,607 of CAZXVZ010000005.1, forward strand.
AAAACAATCCGTAAGAGATCTTTCTACCTATGCCGACGAGGTATTGAAAGAACAAATTCAGAAAATAAGCGGAGTCGGCGCGGTTGCGATGTATGGGGTCAGGCTCAGGCAGGCAAGAATCTGGCTGGACAAGGACAAGCTGAACGCATATGGAGTCACCGCCCATGATGTCCTCGGTGTTCTGAGAAAGGAAAACATAGAGTTACCCGGTGGAAGGATCGAAGGCAACACAAAGGAATACACCATCAAGGTAAAAGGTGTAATCAGCGATATACGGGAATTCAATACTATAGTAATCGGTTCCTCTAAGGGGTCAACCATCAGGATTCGCGATGTTGGCCGCGTTGAAGACAGCATGGAAGAAAGAAGATCTGTCGCCCGTTATAACGGTGTTAACTCAATCAGCTTTGGCGTGCAAAAACAGTCCGGTGCCAATACCGTTGAAGTGGTTGACAGGGTAAAAGAAGAATTGGCCGTCATTGAAAAAACTCTGCCTGAAGGTATGAATCTTGTTATTGCCTCTGACCAGTCCGATTACATCAAACGTTCTATCAGTGATATTCAACACCATCTTTTTTATGGCGGTATTTTTGCAATATTTGCAGTTTTTCTTTTTCTGAAAAATGTGAGGACGACATTGATAAGCGCCCTTGCGATCCCCACATCCATCATTTCAACCTTTGCTATAATGAATGCGTTTAACTTCACTTTTAACAACATGTCGATGCTCGCGCTTTCGCTATCCATTGGTATTCTCATAGACGATGCCATTATTGTCATTGAAAATATTCACAGGCACATGGAAGAAGGGATGAGCGCGAAAGAGGCTGCCTCCTTCGCGACCTCCGAAATAGGTCTCGCCGTATCAGCTACGACGCTCGCTATTTGCGTCATCTTTATACCTGTAGCTTTTATGAAGGGAATGACAGGGAGATTCTTTTTTCAGTTCGGGATGACAGTCGTTTTTGCGATTATGGTATCATGGTTTGTTTCTTTTACACTTACACCCATGATGTCATCGTTGTTTTTGAAAAAAAAGAACGATGATAAAACAGCCCCTCTATCGCAAAAACGGTTTCAAAAAAAGACGCATGAGATCGGATACTATAAATACGCGACAAAGGTTTCTGAGGAATTGGAATTAGCCTATGAAAAGCTTGAAGGCGTGTATAAAAGGACATTAGCATGGGCGCTAAATAACCGGCTTATGGTCATTTTCCTGGCCACCATGATATTTATTATTGGTTTTTCGCTGGTATTTTTTGTCGGGAAGGAACTTGTTCCCGCCGAGGATCAGGGAAAAATTTCCATACGATTAACCACTCCCATTGATTATTCCATGAGTGAAGTCGACCGGATGTGCAAAAAAGCTGAAGAAATTGTTAAACAATACCCTGAAGTAACAAGTATTCTTTATAACCAGGGTGGAGGCCGCACGGATGAAATCAACAAGGCATCAATGACAGTAAACCTCGTTTCAAAATCAAAACGTTCAAGAACGCAGGCACAGATTAAGGCCGATATGCGGAGATCTCTAAGAGCAATTGCTGGACTGAGAGCTTCTGTCGAAGATGCTTCCTCCGGAGGTTTAGGAGGAGGGAGGCAGATTCCCATCCAATATAATATACGAGGGAGCGATCTCGGTGATCTTAAAAAATATTCCGACGAGATTGTGAACCAGTTCTCAAAATTACCCGGCATAGTCGATGTTGACACTTCACTTGAGATCGGAAAACCTGAAATCAGCGTTTATATAGATCGCGATAAAGCAGCAGATCTTGGTGTGGATGTGGCAACTATTGCGGAAACAATTAATATCCTTATCAGCGGAGAAGTTGATATAACAAAATTCAAGGATGAAAAGAAGGGAAGGCGTTATGATCTCAGGGTAAGACTTGACAAGGAATACAGATCAGATCCTGATGATATCGGCAAAATATACGTAAGGGCAAAAGACGGGCGCCTTATACAACTTTCAAATCTTGTTTCCTTCAAGGAATCAGGAGGTTCGAGCATAATCAACAGGATTGACAGGCGCCGCGCGGTTACAATTTTTGCAAACCTCGAAGGCAAGACCCTCGGTGAAGCAAAAGAGGAACTTGACGGAATATCGGCGAAAGTTCTCACCGCCGGTTACTCGGGTACCTACCGGGGACAGGCCGATATGATGGGTGAGGCATTCAGTAGCCTTCTTTTTGCCGCGATTCTCGGCATTATTATGGCCTATATGGTTCTTGCCGCACAATTTGAAAGTTTTATCTATCCCATCATTATCCTCCTCTCCATGCTCTTTTCGTTTATCGGCGCTTTCGGAGCGCTGGCTATTTTTCATAAAACGCTCAATATGTATAGTTTTATCGGCCTTATTCTCCTCATGGGACTTGTCAAGAAGAATGCCATTCTCCTCGTGGATTATACGAATGTGCTGAGGGGACGAGGTGTTGCAAAAAGAGACGCCATCCTGCAGGCAGGCCCCGTGCGGTTGCGGCCAATCCTCATGACCACTTTGGCCATGATCATGGGCATGATGCCTATTGCTATCGGCATCGGCGAAGGCGCTGAGGCCCGATCGCCCATGGCAATAGCGGTCATCGGAGGATTAATAACATCACTTCTTCTTACGCTTGTTGTTGTTCCTGTTGCCTACGATCTATTTGATATTTTGCAGTCGAGGATATTTAAGAAAGGGTACCATGAAGGGGGAACAGCATGAAAATGCTTATTGTGGTCTACAATGATGCTATTGATGAAACGGTGATAACAGCTTTCAAAAACGCCGAGGTGAAAGGATATACTAAATGGAGAGAAACCCTGGGCGAGGGCAACGAAACGGAACCCAAACTCGGAACACATTACTGGCCGGGAAGAAATAATGTCCTTGCGGTTGTGGTTGAAGACAAAAAGGTTTCAATCATTACAGACATTATAAAAGGATTGAAGGCAAAGTATCCGAAAAGCGGCATAAAAACATTTATCCTGCAGGTTGAAGAAACTATTTGATAGGCACAACACTACCAATTTGACAATTGATGTCTTACATTAGCTTCTGGAATAAATTTTAACAGAGCAATATGAGTCTATTTTTAATAACATTTTTTCTTCTTTATGGCGGGTTGCATCTGTATGTGTTTTTGAAAGCATTACAGGCGTTCCATTTCCGTTATCATCTTGGTATACTCATCGGTCTATTTTTCTTTGTTATGATCATGGCGCCTTTTATAGTGCGTCTTTTAGAAAAAGGAGGGCATGACATAGCTGCCCGGATTATGTCGTACGGCGGATATTCCTGGCTGGGTCTTCTCTTCTTTTTCTTTACGATCTCCATTTTTTTTGATGTATTGCGATTTTTCGTGTTTCTTACAGCCGCCATTTCGAAAACTGACGTTTCTTCATTTTTGCATGCGTATCGATTACTGTTTCTGATAGCTCTCGTCGGTTCAATCTGTCTGTTTTCATATGGCTATAATGAGGCGGGCAATATCCGCCTCGAAACTATCCGTATACAAACAAACAAAATTCCGGGAAAAATTGGGAAGGTTACTATTGCGCAAATTTCCGATGTTCATCTCGGACTGATTGTAAGAGAAAAAAAACTAAAAAAAATAGTTGGGATTATAAAGGAAGCCAGGCCAGACATCCTTGTTTCCACGGGCGATCTTGTAGATGGAGATATTGACAAATTAAACGGATTGGTTGATCTGTTAAAGGATGTTGAACCGCCATTTGGTAAATACGCTGTAATGGGGAACCACGAATTTTATGCAGGCATTGGCAATTCTCTCGATTTTCACAAAAAAACAGGCTTCAAGATGTTGAGAGGAGAGGGACTTGCTGTCAAGGGTGTAATAAATATTGCAGGCTTTGACGATCCCGCAGGAAAGCGTTTCCAAACTCATGAGGTGGTCGAGAAAGATGTGCTTTCGAGTTTGCCCGGCAATTTGTTTACTGTTCTTCTGAAACATAGTCCCGTTATCAATAAAGAATCAATCGGTCTTTTCCATCTCCAGCTTTCCGGCCACACCCACAAGGGGCAGATATATCCTTTCCGTTATTTAACCCGACTGGTTTTTCCCTTGTATACGGGTTATCATAAACTCTCAGACGATTCACATCTTTATGTCAGCAGGGGTTCAGGGACGTGGGGTCCTCCGATACGTTTTCTGGCACCCCCTGAAGTTACACTCATTGAACTGGAATCAGATTTTAACTCGATAGACCAAAGGTAAATATTTCGGATTACAATTTCTGATTTTTCAAGATGAGCGACTCTTGGTCAGGAACATCCTATCAGAGACACTTGCTTTTCCCTGTGTCTTCGCATTAATCTATAGACATGGATGCTCAACAAAAAGATACCTGGCGGTCAACAGCCCTTGAAATAAATCTGCAAAGAACAAGAGCTATCGTTGAAATACCCGATAAGTACCAAATACTTCTCGCTGCGGCCCGTAACCACTACGGTGTCTCTAAACGAACTGAGGAACTGCTCATCGAGCTCAACCATCCTTTCGTCAATTGGGAATATGTGCTCAATCAATTAAAAAGCCTTTCTATTGGTGATTTCTATGATTTTAACATGTACGAGGAAGGTCTGTCCGCACTGAAAGTACTTTCAGATATATATATTACGATCATTTCTTCCGCGACTGATGAAGAGATACAGGATAGCGCTGTGAGGTATTTTTTCGAATATCTGAATACAGTGTTATCAAACAGTAATAACAATCTGGAGCGAAACTCGGCCATATTTCCTCCTGCTGTCCAATCTCTCATCGTTTTATCTCAATCAAAGGGCTGTCTTTTAAAAAAATCATCAACATATATTAAAAAAACGTTAAAGCTTATTGATGAAAATGGCGTTACAGTCAACCCCCTTGACCTGATGAAGCTTCTTACCGTTGTCTTTGAATCCACATATGAATTCTGGCTTACAGAACCGGATCCTCAGGAGTGGTATTCAAGGGATGGTGAAACCGAAGAAACTGTCCGGGCCTATCATGAATTTATCTCTCCTCTCACTCACCAACACATGCGTCAAATGCTCAATCAATTGAAAGATATTTCCCGGAAAAATGTGACAAGCGTGAACGATCTAAGGCCGTTTCTGGAAATGCCTGATTACATACAGATCATGAACGGGTATCTCTTGATCGCTGACGAACTCGAACGAGCGGAAAGTTTTGCCGGACGTCACTATCTTGTCAAACTTGACTTTCTTTTCAATATAATCAACGTTTCGGGATTATCGGATATACACAATTCCTGCCTGATTGAGATTAATCGATGTCTTGGAAAAGTCTTCAGGGATGAAAAGCACGAAAATGCAGGCGATTTTGTCCGGAAGATATTTCATCTATTGAAAAGAACCGTTTCGCGGAACCAGTATCGGAGTTCCATCATCGATTGTGTCACAACGCTTGCGAAAGAAATATTCGAGCAGAACAGCCATCCTCTTGTGGATGTTTTCATGGAAGAACTTGTCGACTTCGGGTTCCAACATCCCGATATAAAAGGTTCCACAACAGAATGGCAGGTACAGGCAAATCCTGCCCATGTAAAAAATATACGATCCTGGCTCGAGATAATTTCTCTTAAACCGAGATGGACAAAAAAGCTTTTATCGGCGCTTATCATCAATCTAAAACTGAAAGGCGTGTTCGTCCGCGATACCGATCTTCTTCAAAAAAATATTTCCGGGCTTCTCAATTCAGACATTCTTCCCGCCTATAACCTAGTGAAACAGCTTCTCAGAATATTTCCGATCTATTTTGCCGAGATAGGCGCTGAAGGTGAGCTCCGTGAAATATCAACCAACGTTGACGAACTCACGAAAAGAAACGATAAGTTGATATATTTTCTAAGAAAACAATCCCATGTCGAAAGCAACAGCCTGCTGGTGCCCTTTATTGAAGATATTTTCAGATACTGGAATTCCGGCGACAAAAATTTTATTAAAGGTCACTTGCCTGTTGAAGTTTACGATGAGGTGAAAAATAGCGGCGAATATTTTGATGGACTTCACATTATCTTTGAAATGATTTTTCAAAAAATTAACGGCGATGTTCAAAAATTACTCGAATGGAGCGACACAAAAACAATTAAAGAAATAAAGATCATCAGGGGTATTGCGGAAAGGGAGAAAGAAAGAGCACGCTTAATGATCAGATTTTATCAGCTCATCCATAAGAAATATTTTCATCAGCACATAGACCTGTTAAAAGACCTGGAGATATCATGCCTGATCGCTCTCCCGAAAATACATTCTTTAAAAAAAGCACTCGATAAAAAGGATTATTATAAAAGTCTTGTCATTGTATTGGATATGATATCAGCCCTCAAGGAAAAGATACTTTCAGCACGGAAAACCGACTATTTTGAAAACATCTATTATAAACGCCACATCGCCGCGGGCATACCTTCCATGTACGGAACGTACCATGAAGAAAAGTTTGAGGCTATGGGATTCACGCTCCGCCTTGAAAGTCTCGCAACGATGCTCTTCGAAAATCTGGTGGGATCTCTAAATCTTAAATTCATTACGAAAAGCACGCTCATGACAATCCACCAGTACCTCTGGCTTTACGTGAAAGCTCTTGACCTGGAAGGCATTGCGACAGAAGGGCTCGTGTCAAAAATGAAATATATTACAAGTGCTTTACAAATCAGACAGTTTTCCATTGATCAGTATATCGATATTTTTCAGTTCATTGCCAAGGGTATTCAGGACATAACCCGTGATTATTATATAGACGTTCACCGCTCCAACCTGCCGGTAATCATCCGTCAGATGAAGAAAGATTGTGGGGCGGGTAAAACAGAAAACGGAGCGCAAGCGGATAAGGAATTGTTTTATCAACATACAGAAAATTTTATGCGTTCCCTGATAGCCTCTGCTTTCGGCCTTCAGGTACTTGATAATTTTGTGAACGCTATCATTAGAACGCTCTCGGCCGAACTTGAGAAGTTCAAAGACAACAAACAAATACTCAATCTTGTTATGGCATACACGCCTGAATCAGCAATATCTCCTCTGTATAAGCGAAACAAAGAGATTGATAACCAGATACTAATCGGCAACAAAGGCTACTTTTTAAAAGAATTGACCTCTTTTTACTTCCCGGTACCGCCGGGGTTCATTATTACAACAGAAGTTTTTCGAGGTTACGAAGCGGTTGTGGGGTATAAATATATTTTCACAGATCTGAGTAAAAGAATTTATAATGAAATAATAGAGCTTGAACGTATTACAGGAAAAAAATTCGGTAATCCGAGAAACCCGCTTCTGCTTTCCGTGAGAAGCGGCGCCACAATTTCACTGCCGGGAATGATGCATTCATTCCTCAATGTAGGCATTAATGAAATCATTGCTGAGGGACTTGCCGGGAGAAAAAATTACGCGTGGGCCGCCTGGGATTCGTACAGAAGATTTTTGCAGACCTGGGGTATGTTTCACGACCTCGAAAGAAACTTTTTTGATGAAATTATGAGTGAGTATAAACAAAAATATAACATAACAAAGAAGATTCAATTCAAACCGGAACAGATGAAAGAGATTGCTTTGTCATATAAAAATGCAATGATTAAAAAAGGTATAGAGATCGTTGACGACCCTGCCGAGCAGTTACAACATGCCATATTACAGGTTTTTGCCTCGTGGTATTCGGAACAGGCACGGGTATACCGCTATCACATGCATCTTTCCGACGAGTGGGGAACCGCGGTTATTGTCCAGTCCATGGTATTCGGAAATCTCAACGAAAATTCAGGCTCAGGTGTCATTTTTACCCGTGATCCCAAAGGATCATCGCAGAATGTTTCTATTTACGGAGATTTTATCTTCGGTGTCCAGGGGGACGATATCGTATCCGGCCTTGTGGAGACCTTTCCCATTTCTGAAAAACAGAGAATATCGGAAAACAGGGAATCACCAATATCGCTGGAAACTAAATTTCCTGAGATATACAAGGAACTCGTCAGGCTTGCTGAGTTTCTGGTCTACGAGAAAGGATTTAATCACCAGGAAATAGAATTCACCTTCGAAGACGCTGACAAAAATGGTCTTTATATCCTACAGACGCGCGATATGGTGCAGAGGGAAGCGGCTAAAGTGAAGACCTTCAAAGATGACAGGGAACTTGAAAAATCTCTTCTCGGAATCGGTATAGGTGTGAGCGGTGGTGCTCTCGCCGGCAGAGCTGTTTATTCCGAGAAAGAGATTGAATTCTACAGAGAAAAGGAACCGGAAACCCCTCTCATCTTAATACGCCCGGACACTGTGCCTGATGATGTCGGCATTATTTTGAAAGTCGAAGGAATCCTCACGGCAAGGGGAGGCGGAACTTCTCACGCGGCTGTTACCATTCCGCAATTAAACAAAGTTGGCGTTGTCGGATTTAATAAGCTTCACGTGTTTGAATCTGAGGGCTACAGTGTGGTTGACGGCCGGACGATAAGGGGAGGAGATTTTATCGGCATAGACGGCTGGAGCGGTGCTGTCTATGCCGGTAAGCATGCTATCGATTCTGTTGAATCGTATAAGATTACCATCTGATATGTCTTATTCAATGGAACAAACTTTTATGGATATAAACTGTTAAATCACCCATCCTGTTTGTATAGCTGCCGTATTCATTATCATACCAGCCGAATATTTTGGCGTGAACAACGGGTATTTTCATCGTATCTTCAGAGAGTGATTTTCTTACAGCCGCAGGCAGATCGGGAACACGTGAAAGATCCACATCTATGAAGGCAGTCCTCGTGTGGTTGAACTGACCTTCAATGACGATGGCTGCGTCCATTCCCATGAGATCGGTTGAAACATTCTGTTCCATGGTAAAAACGAGCAGGTGTTCAGGATCGTTTTTCGATTTTGCCTGATAGATATCATTTAGCATTTTTGTGGTGAGAGGGGTTTTTGTTCCGTCTTTTTTAACGCGTGTCTGAAAAGTCGCATTCAGGACAATGAGTGATTCCGTGCTTGTGGGCACTCTAATTGAGTCGGCCATGAAGCCGATGTTTTTTACTTCCGGTATAACCTGACCCAAAGCCTCAGCGGCGTTTGTGGAGGTGAGAATAATGCTGTTAAGGATGCTCCTGTTTTTTCTGAGATCCTTTTCGCCGGCCTTAGGCATCTTATCAAGGACGCTCTGCGTGTTGGTAACAGCATGGACAGTGGACATGGAAGCGGTAAGTATTTTGCTCGTTTCTTCGTTTTCAAGGAGCGGTTTTACCATGTGCGCAAGGCCTGTGGTCGTGCAGGATGCCGCAGAAATGAGCTGATGTTTTTTATAATTGAATGAACTGTGGTTGATGCCGTAGATGAGGGTGATTGCTTCACCTGGCATTGACAACGCTTTATTCTTTATCTTGAAGGCAGAGGAATTAATAACAACCTTCGCGCCGCCCGCAAGGTGTCCCTTGATTGAACCGTTTTTATCATCAGGAGCAATGGTTGGATCACCAAATTTGCCGGTGCATTCTACCACGACATCTACTCCGTAATTCCGCCAGCCTACTTCAGTAGGGTTGCGGGCTTCGCGCAATACTGTCACGGGTATTCCGTCTATAAGCAGTTTACCTTTTTTTTCATCAACTATTTCAATTATCCGCCCAGCTTTAATGCCGTAAAGAAATCTCTGCATAGTCCCGTAGGTTGAATCCTTTTCTATAAGTTGCGCGATGGTGGAGAGGCCTGTTCCGACTTCTCTCCCGACATTGACAACGATTTCATTAAAATATTTCCGTCCGATGTGATGCCATAGGGTAAGCTTGCCTATTCTCCCGAGACTATTAATTCCGAGAATAGGGGGTCTGTTTTCGAAAACCTCAACTTTGTTCATGCCGATACCTCCTCAACATTAAGAAAAATTATTCGGATTGAAGAATATTTTTGAATTTCGAGGGTTTTTTTTGAGAATAAGTCCAAAAGGCGTACCCTTAATAAATCTCTAAAATTTTTCGATATATAACAAATAACTTATAAGAGTTATGGAAGGCATACATTCTCTCTTTAAGATCTTTTAATTTATAACAAATATGTCAGCAATGTCAACGATCAAGAGATATGAACGAAGCGGCAATTTTCCTGATAAGGAGAAAAGGCGGTCACGTTTATATTGCAATCAAAATGAGAAATGATTATAATCAAACACCTTGCCCCCGTAGCTCAGGTGGATAGAGCAATGGATTCCTAATCCATGTGCCGCATGTTCGAGTCATGCCGGGGGCAATTGATTTATCAAGATTTTTAGAAGGAAAGACAAATTATCAGGCAACGAAAAACATCTCGCTTAAAATCATTAATAAGGCCCATTTCCTATTCAGGTAAGTTCTATTTCACCATTCTATTTTTTCTATTCAGCCATTTTTTTCTTGAAATTACTTAAATTTAAGATGTCTCTAACCTATTAAATCTCTTCAAATAAACAATTAGTGTAATGCTTTGTTATAAATTATTTAAAATTTTTATTGAAAACAAAAAAATACTGTGCTATATAAAGAAAGAACCTTAAGTAAGGGAGGTAACCAATGAAAAAGAAAATGATTTTTGTTGTAATAACACTTCTTGTTTTCGGAATTGCTGTTCCTACTGTATATTGCCAGGAAACTGATTGTCCTAGTTACAAAGCATCGGGAAGAGGGGATGCAATTCTCTTTGATCTGTTTTTTGTACGTCCTGTAGCTCTTATCAGTTGTGGGGTTGGTCTTGCCGCTACCATTATCGGCGCTCCTTTTATCGTTTGCAGAGATGGCGCTTGCGGTAATAACGCCCGTGAAATTGGCGATGCCCTTTTAAACGAACCCGGAAACTATGCGGTTGTTAGACCTCTTGGAAAGTTTGAATAGGCGGTATTGAAAAGAAGAAAAAGAAAGATATAGGTTTACGTACGTTTTTTATCGAAAGCGTATTATATCAAATACGGAACATCATCACCTTGTGAAACGCACTGGTGATGATGTTTTTTTCTGGAGTTTCCTGAGTTTCTAACCTTTTATTTTGGCAACCTTTTGTAATC
>CAZXVZ010000006.1:0-37583 GCA_964644085.1 uncultured Syntrophus sp.
GCTAACCCATCTTCCGAAGCCGAACAGGAGCGATTGAAACCGCTGGAGTGAAATGAGCGTGTTTGGGAAGAATATCCCGGAATGGGTGATTACCCGGATGGATAAAGTTAATCACATTTGGTGCTGTCTTCGCAGATGATCTCGTCAGACAACTCATTAATGTCACCCGGTTGCATAGGGTAGTGCCACGCAAGCAACTCGCCAGCTTCTTTAATTGCCTCGATAAGCGCTGCGCAGGCTCGACCTTCCATGATACCTTGTGCGATCTGATTTGCAAATTTATCGAGCGTTGCCTGGTTCACTTTTTCGTTGATGCCTCTATCGGCAAGGACCCAGACTTTGCGCTCCAAAATGGAGATGAAATAAAGTACGCCCGTATTTTGTCTAGTTTTGTAAAGGCCCTTCTCATAGAACGCTTGCAGTGCCCGTTCTTTTACAGCTCTTTCTTTGCGTTCAGTCCCGATACAATACATTTTGAGCGGGCCAGTCTTTCTGAATAGAAACCAGGATGGAAAAAATAATACAAATGATAGAGGAACATACCACCAGATAGATTCATGGAAAAAGAGGATTGTCAGAATCAGCGCGATGATACTCCCGAGAAAGACCCCGCCAAGTATTTCAGCTTCACGATATCGGCTGCTTTCATCAATGACCATCACGGCGATTTCTCCGACAGTGCGTGATTCAACGTCGGCAACAGCTTCTTGTATTTGCTGTTTTTCTGTATTTGAGAAAAAAATGTCAGCCTTTGAGCGACCCGTCATTACCAGCCTCCTGAAGCTCCTCCGCCCCCGAAGCTTCCTCCCCCGCCTCCAAATCCGCCTGAACCGCCTCCAAATCCGCCAAACCCTCCGCTGCGCCCGCCAAACCCTCCCCCTATTCCTCTGCCAAAACCACTAAACATAAGAGGAAGTAATATTCCTATAGCAAGGCCAAAGACACCCATTAAGATAAGGACGAAGATCGGCAAGCCTAAAAAAAGGCCGATCAAGGGAAATCCGATTGCCCCTGCTATTCCGCTCAGAATACGGGAAATTCTTCCGAGGATGAGAAGCGGCGCCGCGCCGAATATAAAGAGTGCCGGCAGAGGAGTGCTTTTCGTTCTTTCCGTAGCGCCATCATTTTCATCGGCTTTGAATTCTCCCCTTGATATGTCAATTATTGCCTGTGTTCCTGCCATGAACCCATCATCAAAATCGCCTCGTTTGAATCTGGGATTTATGACAAAACTAATGATACGTCCTGCCATGAGGTCTGTTAGTTTCCCCTCAAGACCGCGCCCGACTTCAATACGGATTTTTCTGTCCTGCTTGGAAACAAGAAGGATGGCGCCGTTATCTTTCCCTTTCTGTCCGATCTTCCATGCTTCGGCAACTTTTATGGAAAACTGCTCCAGTGTCTCCCCTTCGAGGGAGGGAATCGTCAGAATAACAATCTGCGTTGAATCGCTTTGTTCAAAAGCTTTCAGTTCAGTTTCAATCTTTGTGCGTGTTTCAGGCGACATCATGTTGCCGTAGTCATTGACGTAACCTTTGAGCGGGGGAATATCAAGAGCAAATACAGATGAAGTAAGACCAGTTCGGAGTTCGGAGTTCGGAGTGATTAGTAGTGTAGAAATATAACAAGAAGAAGAAAAATCGAATGCAGTTACAAGGACAACAACGACCGAAAATAGGAGAATCTTCATGATGCAATTGTTAATTCGTGTCATACTTACCTTTTCAATGACTTCATAAAGCCATTTATCATTTTTGATAATTCAAGACAATAATTTCTAGATTGGTTTTTGGTTTGAGAGTTAATGAACGTTTGTGTAAAGGCAATCTCTGTAATTGCAACGCATTCTCTGACTGATCTGCGCGCAATTTTTAAAAATTGATTGAATTCCTGCTTACTCCCCCCACTACCTTCTGCTATATTAAGGCATATAGATGTAGAAGCGCGCTTGAATTGGTCTGTCAAAGCAAATGTCTCTGATTTCGGAAAATACTTCGTTGTTTTACACAAAGTCAACATATTCTAAAGCCCTCCGATAGACTTTCAATTTCTCAAAATCGAATTGTTCTGTATCCAATTTCTCACTCAAAACTAATAACTCCGAACTTTGAACGCTCTTTAGAATTTCACCTGCGGTGCTTTCTCGGCGCCTGCTTCTGCCTTGAATACTTCTTTTGGTTTAAGGTGGAGCAGCAGACTGTTTGTAAGACTATTAGGAAAAGTCCTGATAGAGGTATTGAATTCCTGGACTGCCGCGTTGTACCGTGTGCGTTCCACATTAATCCTGTTTTCCGAACCCTCAAGCTGGTTCTGGAGGTCAAGGAAGTTCTGGTTTGCTTTTAAATCTGGATATTTCTCGACAACGACCATAAGTCTTGATAAGGCGCTGCTCAGTCCGCTCTGGGCTTGCCGAAACTGAGACATTGCCTGCGGATTACCGATCATGTCCGGTGATACCTGAACCGTACCGACCTTGGCCCTGGCTTCCGTAACTGCCCGCAGAGTTTCGCCTTCATACTTGGCATATGCCTTGACGGTCTCAACGAGATTGGGAATAAGGTCATTTCTTCTCTGGTATGCCGCCTCGACATTACCCCATGCGGCCTTCACTGCCTCTTCGTTTTTCTGCATTGTATTGTAACCACATCCCGACATGGTTGTAATCGCAAAACACAGTACTGTAAACATTAACAGCTTTTTCATGGAATCCTCCTTGAAAATATTTTCAAACGTTAGAGTAGAATATTAGCATCTTTTAAAAGTAAAAGAAAGATTAGCATTAGCCTCGGAATCTTCACAAAAAGGATCCGCGTCAGGTTATCCCAGGCAAACCGTCACGAGGCAAGGAAGCTTGGTCTTTTGCTTAAGCAAAAGTTCCAAAGCCGAGTGCGAGTGAATGAAGCCGCTGGAGTGTAATGAACGTGTTTGCGGGGATAGCCTGTCAGGGAACCTCTATTATATTCGTCTGCTTATGTTTTGGACTTTTCTTTATTGACCCTGTGAAATATGCGTGATAAAAATGTGCAAAATATATGGAGGAGAAAGACGTATGGATGATGATATAAAGAAAAGAACGCAGGAGACAGCAAAAAAGCTATGGACAGGCGGAGTAAAACTTGACCCACCCTATCTGATGTGGAAGGAATTTGACCGGGATCTTGCCAATGATCTTTCCCTGTTTATCACGGGTAATCTCTATTCGAGGACGGTTCTCACACTGCCGGAGAGGCAGATGGTAGCCTGCGCCATGCTCGCGGCGCTGGGTGCCTCTGATGAGCTGAGACTGCATGTGAACGCGGCGCTCAATGTGGGGTGTGATCCGAAGAAGCTGACTGAGGTTTTTTTTCAGCTTGCGCCCTATGGCGGCATGCCGCTCGTCAATAAGGCTCTCGAAGTTTACCGTGATGTGCTCAAGGGCAGGGGAGAGTGGGAAAGCTTTAAGGACAGTAAGTAGCGGCGTCTACCTGTTTATGATTGTATCTGTGAATGGGCAGCGGCTTGCTCGGAAATCTCATATCCGGCGATTTGCTTTGCCTTGCGCTGCGCTATCACCGGGGCTAACGTTGCCCCCTCCAACAACAAGGCTGTCAGAGCCATCCCTTCTCGCCTAAGAATAGGCTCCTGCACTTTGCGCCAGCAAGGCTCGCAAATCATCCGACTCTGAGGATTCCACTCCAAGCCGCGGTCCATTTCACCCGCGACCTTTAAGCTATCCTGCTTGAGTTCGCGGATGTTGCACCTGAATGTACAATTGGCTTGTTCGCAGCGGGCCAGCGCAGCTCACAACATAAATTCAATTTAGAAGGTTGTTGTCACGTTAGTCAACTACGTGCCTAACTTGGTAGCGTCTTGTGCCTATTACAGTATTCTTATTAATTGGAATCCATCGCAAATCCACCCCAACAATGTTGCTGATCAGATTGGTATTATGCGGTAGTCTTGAAAATGCAAGAAAATTATTTGGACGCACGAGATGAAAAATAAAATTGTCTTTCGTCCAAGCGTGAGAAACGAGCGAACATCCCAGCGAAGCGGACGTCCCACGGACTGACGGCCTTTTCTCAGGCCGAAGCGATTTTTGATGGATGGCGGGAAAACAAGGGGTCGCCGACCGGAGGCGTACCTGACGGTACGTTAATGATCGTGCGACCCCATAGTTGACAAAGCTTGCCGCGAAAAGCGCTTCGGCCCTTATAGTGCAGTGTGTCTTCCTTTTTAAAGAATCAAAAAGGAAGACACACTATTATGATTTATACTATGCCGAATGCCATCATAGCATTCGCCACTTTCAAAAATCCCGCTATGTTTGCTCCGACAACGTAGTCGCCTTTCTTCCCATAGGCCTCTGAAGCCTCAATGCAGGATTTGTGGATGCTCTTCATGATTTGAAGCAGGCGCATATCAACCTCTTCGCGCGGCCATGACAATCTCATGCTGTTCTGGCTCATCTCAAGGCCTGATGTCGCGACGCCACCGGCATTGGCAGCCTTACCGGGACCATAGAGGACGTTATTATCCTGATAAATACGCACAGCTTCGGGAGTGGAAGGCATATTGGCGCCTTCGGAAACGCAGATACAGCCGTTTTTTACCAGAGCTTCGGCATGGGGTCCGTCGATTTCATTCTGTGTGGCGCAGGGCAACGCTATATCGATCTTGATGCCCTGGCTTTTAATGACATCCCAGACGCTCTCACCGATATAACAGGTGGTGCCGGAAAATTTGTCGGCATATTCACTGATGCGGCCTCTTTTTACATTTTTCAGGTCCATGACGTAATTGAATTTATTGTCGTCGATACCCTTCTCGTCAATAATCGTGGAACTGGAATCGCACAGAGAAATGACCTTGCCTCCAAGTTGATTGACCTTCTCGATGGCATATTGGGCAACATTTCCGGAACCACTTATAGCGACGGTCTTCCCTTTAAAGTCAAGGCCGCGGGTGGCGAGCATTTCAGCAGCGAAATATACACAGCCATAACCGGTTGCCTCCGGACGTATCAAACTTCCACCGTATGCGAGGCCTTTTCCGGTGAGGACGCCCGTATGTTCATTGACGATTTTTTTGTAGTAGCCGTAAAGGTATCCTATTTCACGACCTCCGACCCCGATGTCGCCGGCAGGCACATCTATATCGGGCCCTATATGACGGAACAGCTCGCGCATAAAAGACTGACAGAATCTCATAACCTCCGAATCTGATTTTCCCTTGGGATCAAAATCAGAGCCGCCTTTCGCGCCGCCCATGGGAAGAGTGGTGAGAGAATTTTTAAATATCTGCTCAAAGCCAAGAAATTTTAATATACTGAGATTGACGGACGGGTGAAAACGAAGCCCTCCCTTATATGGTCCGATAGCGTTGTTGAACTGAATTCTGAAACCTCTGTTGACGTGGGTTTCTCCCTTGTCATCGGTCCAGGGAACACGAAACAAAATTGCCCTGTCAGGCTCGACAACCCGCTCGTAAATTTTTGCTTTTACGAATTCAGGATGTTTTTTGGTTGTCGGTTCAAGGCTCACGAGCACTTCTTCCGCGGCCTGATGGAACTCAAATTCGTAAGGGTCTTTCTGCTTGATCTTTTCAATTACTTCACTGATTACTGACATATATTGGCCTCCATCGTGTTTTGATATGTGATAGTAAATAACTTTTTATGTTGATACCATACTGATACAACACCGCCACGCCACATAATATGTACCATGTGTCAGGCATCTCCTTTTACTTATCGAAGGTTTTTTATGCCCTTTTTTATGATAAGAAAAGTAACTATTTATCAAACCAGATAAATAGATGTATATCAATCAGGTAAAAGATGATTTTACTATCAGGTAAAACCTTATGTCAAGAAAATGCATTATCCATCGATACAACATCAATGTATGGCTAATCCACCGAACTGAAATAAAATGCTTGTCAATTCGCTGGCTTCTTGGTAAATGTATAGGGTAGGCGAAATCCGTCTATGTGGGAGAGCGGGATGATGTCGGAAGAAGTCAAGAATCAGGAAAATCTTTATGATGGGCTTGATATAAAGGTCATATCCGGTCTTATCCACGCAATGAACATGGCCGGAAGTAAGCTCACCGCTTATCCGGAAGGCCATCCATTTATCATTGAATCATTCCAAAAAGTGGAAAATATTCTTCAGAACATTTTTGAAACGAGGAGCCAGTTATCATTTGGGATTGCGAAGAATTCTGTTATGTTGGGGATGAAACTCCTTGATCAGAAAAACCCGATTTTTCAGCGTTTCGCGGGGACTCTTTTCGAGCAGGGGATCGTCAAGTTCACGGTCTTGAGGGGCCTTACTTCAAAGGAGTTAATGGATTTTGATATTATTGTTTCGCAGAAGAGAAATGATATATACCGGAAAGGGGGAGTGGAATTTCTGATTTCAAAAGCGGGCATACGTCATATCCACTTGGAACTTATTGACTATACGCTGTTCCGCGCCGAGGAAGACCTCGAAATCGGTGAGAGAGATGGAGAAAATCTCCAGTCACTGTCGTTCTGGGAGACCTTTGTAAAAGGACTTTTTGAAGGAACACTCGATCCGGACGCGAGGGGCGGTAGACCCTGGGATGAGATTGATCCGAAAGCCCTTGCCGAGATGCTGAATAATGCGTACCTCAACCATGATTCGCAGGCGTTAGACGGTCTTGACCTCACTCTTCTTGCCAGTATACAGAGAAATGGTTTGACTGCGTTAATGGATAACGATGAGTCTAAAGAAAGGCTCTTTATGTTTATCGATTCACTGAATGAAAACCTTCGCCGATGTTTTCTGGAAAGGTTTCTTAATTCTATTCCGAATAACAATGAGATAGCCAACGCGATCCTTTCCGGTCTTTCGAATGAAATTATTCTCGATGCTCTCAAAAAACAGGCAAATGAGGAATTTTATATTCCACCTAATGTTTTAAAGATATTACAGAAGATCAAAAAGACGCCGGAGGGTGTCGATCTTGATGAGATTGATAGGTTTGTTGAAGAACATCCCAAAGAAAGACTCGCCGAAAAATTAAACGTTATTTTTAAAGAGGACGAAAACGACCAATTTATTCCCCTTGATTACCAGAAGGTGCTCCAGGACATTATTGTAGCTGAAGATTTTTCTACGATCGAGCTTTCCGAGGTTCACCATCTGGGACAAACCCTCAATGATTACAGCATACACATGAGCCTTACCTCAATCATTGTGAACCTTGTTATCGTCCACAGTGACGGCCAGGTGTCCGATTTTTTGAAGAAAGTCTTCAAAGACCACTGCTTGTTACTGGTAAAAAATGGTGATTTCCATGTTATCTCCGGTATCCTTGATACTCTCATTACGAGAATAGACAATTCAGGGAAAGGAAAAGAATTCTATTTAAATGAACTGATGGAGATGTATACCGAAAGGAACTTCATGGAAGATGTGCTGACAGCGGCTACACAGTGGGGAAAGGAAAAACATTTTTTTATCAAAAAGATCATCAAGCAGGTTGGTGAGCCTTTTATCGAACCGCTGCTGGATCGTCTTACCGAAGAAGAGAGCAAAACCCTCCGTTTGTTCTATCTTGACCTTCTCAAAGAATTTGGCGGAGCCGTAAAAAATCAAGTAATCAGGAGACTTGGGGACAAGCGATGGTATGTTGTCAGAAACCTGCTTTTTGTGCTTCGTCAATTGAATGATCCGTCGGTCCTGAACTCTATTTATGGTTTATTTAATCATCACGACCAGAGGGTCAGGTTTGAACTGTTACAGACTTTTCTTGCCCTCAAAGATCCCAGGGCGGATAAGATACTTTTGAAGGAAATGGATTCCGGTGACACTGACAGATGTTTAAAGGCTATAGCTCTTGCCGGTATGACGCGAAACAGCGATGTCTTTGATGTGATTGTCGGGTTTATCAAAAAAAGAAGGCTGAATAAAATCGATTTGGAAATCAAGAAAGCATCTGTTCGAGCCCTTGCCGATGTTGGTGATCCTTCTTTCCTACCTGTTCTGCAAGCGGTGCTCAAGTCTTTTTCTCTTTTTTCCCACTCGAGGCTGAAACTGCTCAAACTTGAAACGCTTGCTTCATTGGGAAGATTTCCCCCTCAAGAAGTCTTCCCTGTACTCCAGAAAATAGCCCGCTCACGATCGGGAGAGATGGCTCATAAAGCTGCCCAGGTGATCAAAACGCTGAAGGCTGAGAGATCATGAATATTGAGAAAAAAGATTGTATCCAGAATTTCCTCAAAGTTTTTCTTCCCACCCTCACAAACGCTCACCAGTACACAATCGCTCACCAACTGACAATCTCTTCGATTGAGACTGCTCACGCCCGGCTTCTGGAAGCTATCGGTAATGATCTGACGCTTCTCATGAAAATAGTTGAAGACAGAGTTGTAATAGATGAAGAGCCCTTGGAAGATTCGATTTACGTGAACCGCTTCATCCAATTCCTTAAAAAGCGAGCTATCCAATACGTTCGTTTCAGTTATGATACGCCGCAGGATGAATTCGCGTCTTTTGTGGCGATGCTATCGTCAACCCCTGCGTTGTCGCAAGATACACAGAATTTTCCTCATATTCAGTACGGCAAAGTAGGTCTTGGATTTAAAACTGACGATGAGGAAGAAAACGAAGCCGATGCGTCCGATAAATTAGGAGACGAAGAAGCGAAAAAGGCCAGAGAGGCAGAACAAAGCAGAAAGATAGCCCAGATTAGACAGTATTTTACCGATATTCAGGAAAAAGATATCAGCCTCATGGAAAATGTGTATGACGCCGTGAAGAAAAGGAAAAGTCTGCCCGATCGCGATATCAGCGATGCTGTCACCGATATTATTACCGCCATTAAACAGGGATCATCGGTGTTGCTTGCATTTTCTCCTCTTCGTACGCTCGATGAATATACCTTTACCCATTCAACCAATGTCTGCATCCTCACGCTTGCGCAGGCAATGGCGCTAAACATTAAAGAGGACATGCTGCACGATATCGGAGTGGCCGCGCTGCTGCATGATGTCGGCAAGATGTTTATCCCGGAAGATATTTTAAATAAACAGGGAAAGCTTTCAGATGATGAATTTGAGCAAATTAAGCTACATCCACAGAAAGGAGCCGAATACCTCATTGATAAGCCCGGTATACCGCCGCTCGCAGTAGTCGCCGCCTATGAACATCATATGCAATTTAATTTTTCCGGTTATCCGAGGGTGTCGGCTAACTGGCGACAAAATGTTTGCAGCCAGATGACCACCTTATCGGATTATTTTGACGCATGCAGGACAAAACGTATTTATCGTGATTCAATAGAAACGAAAATCATCATGGACCAAATGTCGAAGGCGGCCGGTGTTACTCTTAATCCGGTCCTTGCGAAGAATTTTCTTTTCCTCCTCAAAAAGCTCTTCGAAGCGCAACAATCATAATCCCGGCGTGGGGTTTTTTTTCTGAGTAATTTGGGACAAATGAATTCCCTAATAACAAGCTATAAAGGAACCTGAGGAATATAGACCTTATTATGCCAAGTCGCCTTCATTCATATGGCTTTGTTGCCTTCCTCGTCGCACTTCTCGACGTACCGGCTGTGCGCCTGCGTCGGCTCCTCGTTGTCGCCCGGGTACCTCTCCGGGTGCTATTTTTGAATGCGACTTGGTATTATCCCTCTCTTAGCGGGAGGCGCTAAGCAGTGTGGCTATTCTGCAGCGATTTGCTGAGAGTAAATAAATTTGAAATGCGGGAGGTAAAAAGAAGGCGGGCTGGCAGGCCCGCCCGGCTATAATCTATTTCTTTTTCGCTTTTTTCGCTTTTGCAGCGACTGCCTTTCCGCTTGCTGCCGCCTTCAACACTGCTCCCGCGGAAAATTTAGGGACCTTCTTTGCAGCAATCTTAATCTCTTTGCCGGTGCGCGGATTTCTTCCCTTCCTGGCTTTTCTGTTTGCGACAGAAAATGTTCCAAAACCTATGAGGGTTACTTTGTCGCCTTTCCTTATTGCCTGCGTAATGGAGTCTGTAACCACAGCAAGGGCTTTTGCAGCCGCTGCTTTTGAAATCTTAACTTTCTCTGCCACCTTTGCTACAATTTCTGCTTTGGTCATTTCTAATTCCTCCTTGGATATTTGTGTTTATGTATGGTTATCAGGCAAAATATTTTGCCTGTTATGAAAATACTAAAAAAAATAACCGTCTACGAGAATTATTACCACAATTGATTCATAAATCAAGAAAAAATTCACTGTACGGGATAAAAAATACCTTTTTTATTTTTATCACGAAGAATTATGATGAAAATTGATTTACAAAAAGATGTCCGACCCGGAAAAATGATGTTTTGATGTATTGTGTCAGTGGTGTTCGCGCTTTGTGCTTCATTTCGATTATTTGTTTATATTGCCGTGAATATGTTACGGAGGAGATTCACGGTGCCTGCTGTACCCACTGTATGGCATATTTAAGGAGGTCAATACCGTTGTTTAGCTTAAGTTTGTCTTTTATATGGGAGCGATAAGACTCAATTGTTTTAACGCTTAGATGCAGTTTTTCCGCGATTTGGCTGGTCTTAAGACCCTGGCCTATCATCCGGAAAACTGTGAGTTCACGGTTGCTCAGAAGACCAATAGGGGAATTTGCTTCCCTGGCAGAGCCGGAAACAAATTTTTCGAGCATCCTTGTCGTGATGGTGTCACTGACAAATATTTCACCGTTGAGGACCCTGCGAATACCGACCAGTACTTTCTCAAGAGCTTCCTGTTTCATGATATAACCTCTCGCACCCGCCCGGAGAGAGCGCTCAGCGAAAAGAGACTCATCATGCATGGACACGATAAGAGAAGGAAGATTAGGGTAACGTAGTTTTACCGTCTTTATCAATTCAATGCCATCAATGCCGGGCAGAGATATGTCAACAATAAGCATATCCGGCTTCACTGTATCTATCATTTCGAGCGCCTTCTGAGCGTTATCAGCCTCACCGGCAACGATAAGGTCACTTTCCTGATTGATGAGCATGGAAAGGCCCTTGCGAAGGATTGGATGGTCATCGACAATGAGTATTTTATTTCGTACCATAGTACCTCTTCCCTGTTTTTCCTGTGAGGTGGCGTTGCGTGTTACCATACTATGTATCATACATCATTCCTGTTCTGAAATGAACAGGTAAGAATTGTTCCACCAAATTCCGCGTTCTTAATGTCCAGCGTCGCTCCTATCATGGAGGCGCGATACTGCATTATGTTCAAACCGAGACCTTTTCCCTGATTTGTTATGTTACCGATTCCGATACCGTTATCCTGAACGGTGAGAATGCATGTTGTTCCATCCTGACGGAGCATAATAGTCACCGTATCTGCCTTACCATGTTTGATGGCATTGTTCAGGGCTTCTTGCACAATTCTGTAAAGGTGCGTTGCCATAGTGTTGTCGTGTATCAAAATCAGATTGCTGTATTCGAAGCGGCATGTTATGCCGAATAGCTTCCCAACATTGTCAGCAAGTTCGGAGAGAGCGAAGACAAAACTGTCAGCCTCAAGCCTCACAGGGTTAAGACCCCGCGCGAATCCCCGCGTCATTGTGATTGCCTGGTCGATAAGCGTCACGATTTCGTTCACATCTGACGGTGTTAAAGGGTGCTGCTCAATAATTTTTTTCTCCAGTACTTTCCCCATAAAGCCGATTCCAGCAAGATGCTGGCATAAACTGTCATGTAAATCCTGGCCGATGCGCCTCTGTTCTCTTCCGCTGATTTCAAGGATTTCGTTTTGAAGACGTTTCTGTCCCGTAATATCCCTGACAATGCCAAGGACATTGTTATTTGTACATGCTACCATTCGTATTTCGAAGTCTCTCTGGTCGCCGTTAAAAGGAAAATGTTGTTCAAAGACCTGTGCCCTGCCTGTTTCAAGTGTTTGTTTTACGTGCCTCATTGCCTGGTCCAGCATCCTTTTGGGAAGCAGTTTTTTCGCGACAAAAAGAGAATAAATGTTTTTGCCGACAAGCTGATCTGCCAGTACATCGGAGATGGAGAATTTGCCTTTGTGGAACCCGAGGAGTATACCCTTGTCGTTCACCTGAAACATCAGGTCTGGTATCGCGTTGAGAAGCGCGCGGTTCTTTGATTCGCTTACGTAGAGGGCCTCTTCTGCGCGTTTTCTTTCGACAATTTCCCCGATCCTTTCCGCAATGGCATTGATAAGGCGTCTTTCTTCCTTCAAAAAAGAACCTTCATCCTCTAAAGGTTTCTCTTCACGGTAAAATACTTCCAGATAACCAGCTTTTTCATCACCGATGATGACCTTCTGTGACTGTTTCCATGGTGTTTCTATGAAGTTGTAACTCCTGAATTCCCGGTTGCCGAGCACGATCCGGCTGCATGTTATATCCGGATATTGCCAGGCGTCAGGTATGATATTTACTGTTTCCTGAATTGCTTCTTCCAGAAGGACACCATGCCTTTCAACAATTCCGGAAATAGTGTAGAGACAATTTAATTCTTTGACGCGTTCTTTCAGTTTGTAGGTGAGTTTTTCAAGGTCCCTTTGAGATTTCTTGTGCTTTTTCTCAGACTCCTTGAGAATTTCTATCTTTTTCTCCGCTTTCCTGAGCGCGTCGAGGAGAGCTTCAGGTGATTTGTTAATGATAATCTCTTTAGCAGTTGCTTTTTCTTGATTATGAATATTGTTTGTTCCCACGAATTTCCCCCCTGTCAAAGCATAATATCAGTCGTTATAACATAGCGTGTTTGTGTTTCACGATGCCGTGATTTGTTTACGGATAGAAAAATAATACTTATTTTGTTGCCGTTCCTTTAAAAAAATTATAACAGAATGTACCATCCGGTCCGGTAGTCAGATAAAGATCTTTTATTCCCTTCTCCCATGTTGCTTCATCTATCATTTGGAGCCTAAGGGCTTGTTCACGGATCCCTTCAACCATAGCAATGAAAGTTTTTTTCGTAAATCCTTCGACCAGATCGGGTTTGCTGGAATCGACATAGACCATGCGCGGCGTTACTTTGATGGCATTGAATCCGGCGGTTTTGAGCAAGGGATATATCTGGCGCCCGATGAGTGCATTTCCACCGATACTTTCCTGAATATCGATAAGGCACTGTATTGTTTTATGAGCCGCCATACTGTCAGGGCAAAAATAGGTCGAACCATGATCCCCTTCGATAACAGTGACAGATCCTCCGGTTTTCAATATTTTTTTCAGATTAATCAGTGCGTCAACGGGTCTCAAAAGATGTTCCAGGATAAAACAAATAAAAATGTGATCAAAGGTTTCTTCAGGGAAAGTGAGATTGTAAATATCGGCTTTTTGGAACTGAACATTTAATATCCCTTCTTTTTTCGCTAACATCCTTGCTTTTTCCAGTGATTCTTCCGAAATGTCAATAGATAAAAAGCGCGCTTCCGGACTATTTTTTGAAAGAATGACAGTCTGCGCCCCCACCCCGCAGCCTACTTCGAGGACGTTGCTTCCCGGCGGATAAAAAGTATCGCCATGGAGAAGTGCTGTCAGGGTGTTTGCCTGATTATGCAATCTCGTATGTTCCCGTTCCGAATGACCGTGGACGTATGCTTCTTTCTCTATGTCTTTCACAGACATTTATTTCATTATATAAAAACATATAAGATAATGCAATATTGACCCTGATTGATCTTTGGGGATATTATCATGATTCATACATTTGTCGGGATCCTGTGAAATGTAGGGTCAGTCCAAATGTGAGCGAAAAAGTGAAACATTTTACGTCTTTATTTTTATTGACAAAATGACGCGTCATTGATTATAATTCTAGACAATGGAAAAGAGTAAAATAATTTTGAAAGAATTTCTGGATGGGTTTTGGTTTTTCTATCCACACGTGCGCCTATGATTTGAACCCCTTGAGGGTCAAAGGGCCATGGGTGCAAAAACCCGTGGCCCTTTTTTATTGCAAAAAATGGAGGAAGGTGAGCCATGAAAAATATAAAGTTGTCATCCTTGAAGGAAAAAGAGAAAACCATTGTCCGTGTCAGTCATGTAAAAGTAGGGGAAGGCTTTTGTGTTATTGCAGGTCCCTGTACTGTGGAAAGCGAACAGCAGACCGTGGAGACAGCTCGGGCCGTCAAGGAATCGGGTGCCGATATGCTGCGTGGTGGCGCCTTCAAACCGAGGACATCACCCTACGCTTTTCAGGGACTGGGGTTAAAAGGGCTCAAGATATTGAAAAAGGCCAAAGAAGAAACAGGTCTTCCGATTGTAACCGAGGTGATAGACACACGCGATGTTCCCTGGGTAACCGAATATGCCGATGTGCTCCAGATTGGAGCCCGGAATATGCAAAATTTCTCGCTTTTGAAAGAGGTGGCAAAATCTCATAAACCCGTATTGTTAAAACGGGGCATGAATTCTACTGTGGAGGAATTTTTGAATTGTGCCGAGTATATCCTTGACGGGGGGAATGCCGATGTAATACTCTGCGAAAGAGGTATCCGCACTTTTGAAACCTATACGAGAAACACCCTTGATATCAGTGCGGTTCCATCGCTGAAGGAGCTTACTCACCTTCCCGTGATCGTTGACCCTTCTCACGCTTCAGGAAGGGCTAACCTCGTACCCCCGCTCAGCTTTGCCGCAGTGGCTGCAGGCGCTGATGGTCTCATTGTTGAAGTTGATATAAGCCCGGCTGAGGCCGTCTGTGATAAAGAACAGACTTTATCACCGGTTCAATTCGAGAAGATGATACGAAAGATACGTTCGCTCTATCAATTCATTTCGGAGAAATCATGCAATCCATAGAATTTGCCGGTAGAACTGGTATCTCGAAGATTTTTTTAGACGTGAATTTCAATTATCTCAGCAGATTATGTGATCCTGAAAGAACAGTTGTCATTATTGACAGCAATGTCCTGCGCCTTTATGGCGACAAACTGCCCCCCTATCGGATTGTGGAGGTTGAGTCGGGCGAACAGCATAAAACCCTGGAAACCGTCAACAGGATATACGAGCGTTTTCTCGCTTGGGAGCTTGACCGTTCTTCGGTTGTTGTGGGTGTTGGCGGAGGCATAGTCTGTGATGTTACCGGATTTGTCGCGTCAACGTATCTCAGGGGCATGGCCTTTGGATTTGTGCCGACAACGCTCCTTGCGCTTGTGGATGCCAGCGTGGGGGGGAAGAACGGTGTTAATTATCAGGGTTATAAGAACCTTGTAGGTACCTTCAATCAACCGATGTTTGTTCTCTGTGATTTTTCCTTTCTTAAAACCCTCCCCTATAATGAACTGAAAAATGGCCTTGCCGAAGCGATTAAATCTTCACTCATCGGAGATAGGAGTCTTTTTGATTACATTGAAAAGAACGGACAGAAAATATTCTCTCTGGATAATAAAGCGATTCGAGACATTGTCCATGGTTCCCTTAGCGTGAAGATGGACATAGTCTCCCGTGATGAAACCGAAAAAGGGGAACGAAGGAAGCTCAATTTTGGTCATACTATAGGCCACGCGATTGAGAGAGCAACGGGATGCAGTCACGGGGAGGCTGTCAGTATAGGCATGGTTGCAGCCGCGAAGTTATCTGCACGGAAAGGCATGCTGGCGGCGAACGAGATGAAAAACATCACAGCGCTCCTGAATTATTTTAAACTACCTGTGAAACTGGGAAGCAATCAGATGGCGATAATGGACGCAATCCGCAAGGACAAAAAGCGGGAAGGAGAGAATATTCATTTTGTGTTCCTTGATGGCATAGGAAAGGCGCAGACTGAAAAAATCAGCATTGATGATCTCCGGGAGGTGCTCTTTGATCTGTGTTAGCGTTGCAGAAAAGACCGTGGATGATTGTCTGGAAGTGTTACGTGGTCTCGATTTCGCTGAAGTGAGAATTGACGCCATGGATGCGGCAATAGAAGATATGGAAAGGATATTCTCAAAGCCGCAGACACTAATCGCCACTTTCAGACCCATGATTAACGGAATGAACCCACCGAAAAGTCTTGATAATGATATGAGAAAAACGTTTCTTATTGCCGCAATAGAAGCGGGCGCGCAATATGTCGATTTAGAGATAGAATCTAATGATACCCTCAGGAGAGAGATTATTAAAAAAGCGAAACTGGAAAATTGTAAGGTCATAATCTCTTTCCATGATTTTTACGCCACCCCGGAAGAAAAAAGACTCCATGAGATTACCGCTCTTTGTTTTAGTAAGGGAGCTGATATTGCTAAAATTGCCTGCAAGGTGAATGATAGGAAAGACAACCTGGCGCTACTTAAACTTTTGGATAACACTGATTACCAGGGAAAGACAATTGTTATTGGCATGGGTAATAAAGGCAGGATCACACGAATTGCCGCACCTTTTCTCGGCAGCCCCTTCACTTTTGCGTCGCCTTCGAAAGGGAAGGAGACCGCTGAAGGACAAATCGACAAAGACTCTTTGGAGAAAATAATGAGGTTGCTGAAAAATGAGTGAGGTGAGACTTTTTGCCGTAGCAGGCAATCCTGTCCTTCACAGTAAAAGTCCGGATATGTTTCGGGCTGCTTTCGGATCACTGGGCATGGATAATCACTACTATCTGCGTCTTGCCGCTTCACGGGTAGAGGAAATCGTGCAGATGATGAGAGAAGTTCCTGTCCATAGTTTCAATGTGACTTCTCCATTTAAGGAGACAATTATTCCGTTTCTTGATGATGTGGATGAAGCTGCCCGGGAAATTGGCGCGGTGAATGCCATTATCCTTGAAGATAACAGGCTCAAAGGTTTCAATACTGATGCTGCCGGGGTAAAGCGTGTTTTTCTCGAAAATGGTATTTCGCTTGCCGGGAAAAACGCTGTTGTGATGGGCGCGGGAGGAGCAGCGAAGGCGGCAGTAATTGCGCTAACCGGTGCGGGTGCGAATGTTATAATAGTCAACCGTACATTCGAAAAAGCAAAACACATTGCCGGAACATTCGCATGCAAAGCAGCCCCGATGAAGGATCTTGGAAAGGAAACAAAAAAAGCGGACATTCTCATCTCCTGCCTGCCCGGGGGTAAGCATGTTATTCCCGCCCACTCATTGAGGGAGGATCTTGTTATTCTTGACGCGAATTATGGTGAAACGAGTATGCTGGTGAGAGAAGGAATTGGCAACGGCTGCAAGGTCATAGACGGAAGAGAGTGGCTCCTGTATCAAGGTTTGGAGGCGTTTACGCTATTTACAGGTCACAAGGACCCCCCGGTTGGGATAATGCGAAAGAGCGTGTACGGGAAGAAGACATTCATCAAAAAAAATATAGCCCTTACAGGATTTATGGGTACCGGTAAATCTCAGATCGGCCGATATGTAGGGGAACAATTGAAGTTACCTCTTATTGATATTGACAATGAGATTGAAAAAAGAAACAATATCACTGTTGACGAAATATTTAAAAAGAACGGTGAAGAAGCATTTAGAAAAATGGAAGCGGATGAAATTGAGCGCGTTACCGGCCTGTCGGGCAAAATAATTTCCTGTGGCGGAGGGGCGGTCCTTAATAAGCGCAGCGTGGATTACCTGAAAGAAAACTGTATTGTGATATGGCTGTGGGCTGGTGTTGAAACGATCCTGAAAAGAACAGAAGGTAATGATTCGCGGCCGCTTCTTAAAGCAAAAGACAGAAGATCGGAAATTGAAAGACTACTCAAGTTCAGAAATCATTACTATGCCGGTGCTTCGGACCTCTTCATACGCACTGATGATAAAAAACCCGAAGAAATCGCGGAGAGAATATGTCATGAAAGCGCTCAGTTCCTCAAAAATTAGCGGATCAATAAACGCACCCGCGTCAAAAAGCGTTATGATACGTGCGGTGGCGGCATCACTTCTGGCAGCCGGCACCTCTGAACTGCTGAATCCTTCTCTTTGCGCGGATTCTCTGGCTGCCCTCAAGATCGCGGATACCCTGGGAGCAGATGTGCAGACCAGCGAGGAATGCGTAACTATCAGAGGAAACGAGAGTCTAAAGACAAAGAGTCTTACAGATAATATCATTTACTGCGGTGAATCAGGCCTCTGCATGAGGATGTTTACACCCATTGCCGGACTTACCTCTTATAAATTTATTGTTGAAGGTTCGGGCTCGCTCCGTTCGCGGCCTATGGAAACGCTTGAAACGCTGTCCTTGATAGGAGGTACCTGTGAAACAAATGGAGGATTCCCCCCTGTTACTATTTATGGTCCTCTGCGGGGAGGTGCGGTTACTATTGACGGTTCCAAGACTTCACAGTTCCTGACGGGTTTGCTCATGGCAACACCGCTTTGTAAAGAGGATACGAATATCAAGGTAATAAATCTGAAAAGTAAACCGTATATAGAAATGACCATTGATCTTCTGAGGCATTTTGGAATTACGATCGATCATGACAGGGATCTGACATCCTTCAGTATAAAGGGAAACCAGCAGTATGCAGCAAAACGGTATACGATAGAGGGTGACTGGTCGGGCGCGGCATTTCTTCTTGTGGCGGGAGCTATCGCGGGTTCAATAAAGGTGAAAGGCTTAAAGGCAGATTCGTTTCAGGCTGACAAGGCAATTCTTGAAGGATTAAAAAAGGCCGGTGCTTTTGTTGAGATAACCGATGATTATGTTCTGGCCGAGAAAAAAGAGTTAATCCCGTTCGAGTTCGATGCCACAGATTGTCCGGACCTTGTTCCTCCTCTTGTGGCTCTGGCTGCCAACTGCCGGGGAAAAAGCGTCATTCACGGAATCGAACGTCTGGAATATAAAGAAAGCAACCGTTCAGCTGCGCTCATTTCTGAATTCTCAAAGCTTTCTATAAGAATAAATCTTTTCAAAAACAGTATCGAAATTTATGGAGATAAACCCTTAGGGGATCTCATTGATTCTCACAACGATCACAGAATCGCGATGGCGTGCGCTATCGCAGCCCTGAACGGCGAAAGACCTGTGGTAATTGAAAATTATCAATGTGTGGCAAAATCGTACCCTGATTTTTTCAGGGATATTCATTCGGTACAGGTGACATCGTGAATACTTTCGGTCGATTATTTAAAGTGAGCATATTCGGTGAGTCACATGGCGCATGCGTTGGTATTCTTATTGATGGCTGTCCCCCGGGATTGTCCCTTTCAGAAGCTGAATTTAGCCGTGATCTTGAGCGTAGAAAGAGCGGTGCTAAGGGCACTACGTCGAGGAGAGAACGGGATATACCGCGCATAAAGAGTGGTGTTATGAGTGGCGTAACGACGGGAGCACCCGTGTTGATCGTTTTTGAAAATGAAGAAGCTGATTCGGGAGTATATGAAGAAATGCGATATACGCCACGACCGGGACAAGCCGATTTTACGGCGTGGAAAAAGTATCACGGATTAAATGATTACCGCGGTGGTGGCCATTTTTCCGGCAGGCTGACTGCAGGTTTGGTTGCGGCAGGAGTTGTCGCCAAGAAAATCGCCGGTTTCGTCAGATTTGAGAGCAGGCTTATTGAGGCGGGTGCATTAGGAGACATCGATGAAGCAGTGGAAGGAGCCTTGAAGGACAAAGATTCAGTTGGTGGTATTGTGGAATGCCGAATAAAAAACGTACCCGTGGGTCTTGGAGAACCTTTTTTCGATTCCGTGGAGTCTCTTGTCAGCCACATAATTTTTTCCATACCTGCAGTGAAGGGAATAGAATTCGGCGCCGGCTTCGCGGGAAGCCGGATGAGGGGAAGTGAATACAATGATGAGATTATCAATCTGGAAGGCCGAACAAAAACAAACAACGCCGGCGGTATCAACGGAGGAATTACAAACGGCAACGATGTTGTTTTCAGGGTCGCCGTCAAACCAACCTCGAGCATCGGTATTTCCCAGTCTACTATCGATGTTCGGAGCGGCGAGACAGTTCAGCTTTCCATTAAAGGAAGACATGATACCTGCATAGCCATACGGATGCCAGTCATTGTGGAGGCCGCGGCGGCAATCGTTTTTGCGGACCTCTTAAAGATAGTGAAGAGTCAATAGTCTATAGTGGATAGTAATAAATGGAAACGACATACACTTTAAAGAGAAATAAAACATGGTGAATAAACAGGAAAAAGGTAAAAGCGACGAATTGTCTGGTGGTGGTTTGGACCGGAACAGAAACTATTCACTATTCATTGACGATTATCCACAGGTTTTTAGGCTGTTCACTCACGACCATTTGCTGTTCTTAACGGGGGAGAATATATGAACGATGACGATCTTAATAACATCAGAAAAAAAATTGATATGATCGACTGGGAGATTATACAGCTTCTAAACCAGAGGATGGAAATTTCCGTGAGATCCCGGAGGCTCAAACAGCAGATTCTCGATCCGGACAGAGAAAGAAACGTTCTCGAAAACGTGAAAAAATATTCCTGCGGCCTTGTGCTGCCTGAATTGTCTCAGGGTATTTACAGACAAATCCTGGATGAAAGCAAACGTGTACAGGAAAAGGACCTTACGCTCATAGGTTTTCAGGGTGAGCACGGCGCATACAGTGAAGCCGCTTCACTTACATATAATCCATCCCTGATACCGATTCCCTGTGAGGAGTTTTACGAGATATTTTATGAAGTAACAAGAGGACAGCTTGATCTTGGCATTGTCCCCGTGGAAAACTCTCTTGAAGGCGCTGTCACGCAGGTAAATGATCTTTTAATTGAAACGGAACTTAAGATAGTTGGAGAAGTTAAAATACCCGTTCACCACTGCCTCCTTGCTCTGCCAGATATAGAATACCGGGACTTGAAGGTTGTATACTCTCATCCCCAGGCACTTGCGCAATGCCGGGAATTTATTTCAAGGCACAAACTGGAACCGAGGCCTTACTATGACACTGCCGGGGCGGCAAAGATGCTTTCCGATGACAGGCCTGACGCAACATGCGTTATTGCCAATAAGCTCTGCGCGGAACTGTATCACTTGGAAATTATTCAGGAGGATGTGGAGGATCATGAATCAAACTCAACACGGTTTATTATTATGTCAAAGAATGAAAGTCCGGAGCCGGGCGATAAATGCTCCATTATATTCTCTCTGAAGGATGAAGCGGGGGCGCTCTTTTCTATTCTGAAAATATTTTCCGACAGGTCGCTGAACCTCACGCGAATAGAATCAAGGCCGCTCAGAAATGACCCGGGCAATTACGTGTTTTTCACTGATTTTGAAGGTTCAGATAGAGATGATAAAGTAATTGACGGGCTCAGGGCGGTACAGAAAAAAACAAAAAGCTACAAATTTTGCGGGTGCTATACGTCCTACCAATAATTGTCGGGGAATGTCCAGTATATGGGCTGGGTAGAAAAAATATTCTTGACTGTGCGAGATGAGAAAGTTATAATAGCCTCATGTTGAATGGTTTATGCAACATTTCTTTAATATTGAACGTTTGGTGGTGGGGTAGCTAAAGCTATCCCATGACGAGCCGGCCGTTTAAGCTCTTGGGGATAGCATCCCCGGGCTTAAACGGCCTTTTTTTATCGCCGTTTTAAGATTCCCCGAGGAATTTTAAAACGGCTTTTTTATTATTAATGGAGGTTATATGTACCCATCGTTAGAAGAATTCAAGGAACTGGCAAAGGCGTACAACAGGATTACCTGTTACAAGGAAACCGACGGAGATATGGAGACACCGGTGTCGATCCTGTCGAAATTGTTGACTCTGGATAGGGCAATCCTCCTCGAAAGCGCCAAGGAGAGCAAGGTGTACAGCAGGTATTCATTCCTCGCCTTCGATATTAAAGAAAAGCTTGTCCTCAAAGAGGATGGGCTATACAACAACGGAAAACGCATCGGCGATCTTTCCCGACTTGAAGAGATACTGCTTCAGAACAAGGAAGCTCCGTTCGATGGTTTTGGCGATTTTTCCGGTGGTTATGTTGGATGCCTGACTTTCGGATTTGCCGAGCAGTGCGATATTCTCCGACAGCCGCTTGTGCATAAAGATGCCGACGGAGGGACCTTTTATCTCGTTGAGAAATTCTGCGTTTATGATAACTACACGAACAGGCTTTACATGGCAATCTCAAAAAGAATCGACGGGAATATTCCCGTCGAAGCAATGTTTGAAAGGATCAAGGCAGAGCTGGAGGCGTCGGAAAGAGAGTTGAAAAGCCTTTCCGGAGTCCGGCCCATGCCGCTCAAACCCGTCGTGACACGCAGTATTCCGAAAGAAGAATTCATGAACAAGGTTAAGAAAATCAAGGAGATGATTGAAGAGGGAGAAGCGATTCAGATTGTACTAAGCGACTATCTCGATATCGATAACCTTGACCCTTTTCAGTTCTACAGAAACCTGCGGAAGATTAATCCGTCACCCTACATGTTCTTTATCAAAGACGGAAGTTCCTTTGTCGTCGGATCAAGTCCGGAGGTGCACATGCGGGTTAGGGGCAAAACCGCCTACCTCAGGCCCATTGCCGGTACGAAGCCGAGAAGGGCATCGGATAATGTGGACGAGATTATCAGGGTTCTCAGCAGCGATGAGAAGGAAAAAGCGGAACACCTCATGCTCGTTGACCTGGCGAGGAACGATCTGTCAAGGATTTGCGCGCCGGGAAGTGTCATGGTTGAAAGTTTTATGGAACCGGAAGTCTATTCCCACGTAGTGCACCTCGTTTCTCAGGTCAAGGGAGAATTGAAGAGTAATGCGGACGTTATTGACGCCATCACTCAGACCTTTCCCGCGGGTACTGTATCAGGAGCGCCGAAAACGCGTGCCATCGAGATCATAGATGAATTGGAAGATACACCGCGGGGCGTCTATTCCGGATGCACCGGTTATATCGGTTTCAACGAGAACGTAGATTTGGCTATTACCATCAGAACGGCTGTGTTCAACGGTTTCAAGGCACGGCTGCAGGCCGGAGCGGGTATTGTCTATGACAGCGTGCCGGAACGGGAATACGAGGAAATAATGAATAAACTGGGCGCTCTCATACGAGCAGGAGGTTTTCATGATAGCATTAATAGATAATTACGATTCATTTACATTCAACGTGTATGACTATCTGATGAGGTTTGCTGACATCAGGGTTGTTAGAAACACGGACAAACTGGAAGCCCTCAAAAAGCTGAACACGAAAGGGCTAGTTATTTCACCGGGACCATCCCACCCCGCCAACTCTCTTCTCAGCCTTGACGCCATTACTTATTTCAAGGGCAAAATTCCCATTCTTGGTATCTGCCTTGGCATGCAGGCTATTGCCTATGAAGCTGGCAACGCTGTGCGGAAATCGAAACGGATCATGCACGGGAAGGTTGACCGCATAAAAAATCACGGAGGGGTGCTGCTAAAGAATATGGATGAGATATTTCCGGCGGTACGATACCACTCCCTTGTTGTAGAAAACAACAATAATTTTGATGTCTGCGCGGTGTCGGAGAGCGACAGCGAAATCATGGCAATAGAAAACACCGATCTCAAACTCTTCGGGCTTCAGTTTCATCCCGAATCATATGCCACTGAGAATGGCTTGACATTCATTAAAAATTTCGTGGAGGTCTGTAATGGAAATCATTGACAAGATAAGGAGCAGGAAAGATTTGTCCTTTGAAGAAGCAACAGTCATGTTTAATGATATGCTGTCCGGCAATGTAGAAGAAGTCCTTATTGAAGAAATCCTTATAGCCCTTGCGGAAAAAGGTGAGACTGAAGAAGAGATAGCCGGCTCGGCGCAGGCCATGCTGGGACATGCGATCCCCGTAGATCACGGTTTCAGCACCTTACTTGATGTTGTCGGTACCGGCGGCGACGGAAGCGGTAGTTTCAATATATCAACAGCAGCGGCAATTCTCTGCAGCCTCTTTGTACCCGTGGCAAAGCATGGCAACCGGGCCATGAGTTCCCAATCGGGTTCTGCAGATGTGTTGGAAGCGCTCGGCGTGCCAATAAACCTTGGCAGGGAAGAAGCATCGAAATTTCTCGCAGACAAAAACTTTGTTTTTCTCTTTGCGCAGAAATATCACCCCGCCATGAAATCCGTCGCAGCTGTAAGAAAAAGGCTTGGCAGAAGGACCATATTCAACCTTCTGGGGCCAATCTGCAATCCTGCCAGGCCAAACTGCCTGCTCGCCGGCGTTTTCAGCGATACTTTTTTGCCCACATATATGGGGGCTATCGAGCATCTTAACATACCCAATGTAATGGTTGTGTCGAGCCGGGACGGCCTCGATGAAGTTAGTACATCAGACAGAACTCTCTGCTATCAAAAAAAAGGCAATTCTCTGAGGATATTTGAGTTTGACCCGAAGGAATTCGGTATATACGGGAATAAAGATACCATCAAAGGGGCCGAAGCAGCGATGAATGCGCAAACAATGAGAGAAATCTTTCTGGGAAAAAACCATAACGCGATTACCGATATTGTTGCCATTAACGCTGCATTCGCACTCACGGTAGCCGAGGTAGAAACTGATCTGGAAAAGGCATTGCTGCTTGCCAGGGAAACCATAAAAAGCGGAAAGATATATGAGAAACTCCAGGAGATCACGGCGTGATTGAAAAAATTGTCGAGACCAAGAAAAAAGAAGTTGAGACGCTCAGGACACTTGAATTGGAGCCAAGGAAGAAAACAATTATTCCTTTCACGCTCAAAGACGGAATCAACATCATTGCGGAATTGAAGCGCAAATCTCCCTCGGCCGGAAATATTGGTGAGATTGATGATGAAAAGATAGCGCTCTATTCCCAATATGCCACGGCGATCAGCATATTGACGGATACCGTATACTTTAACGGCAGTTTTGAGATTCTTGCTGACGTGGCCGGCAGGATTGAGCTACCGGTTCTCTGTAAAGACTTTTTTATCGATAGGGTGCAGATTAACCTTGCTTATGCGAAAGGAGCCGATCTAATATTGCTCATCGCGAAGATTCTCGATAAAGAGCAGATGAAAGATCTCTATGATTACGCGCGAGGACTGGGTCTGAACTGCCTTGTTGAAATTCATACCCATGAGGAACTGGACAAGGTTGCCGATCTCGACGCGGAAATCATCGGTGTTAATGCCCGTGATCTCGACACCCTTGCCATAGACCTCGACAGAGCAATGGCGATACTGTCCAGTGTGGATGCCCCCGTGAGGGTTGCCGAGAGTGGCATTAAGACACGGGCAGATATCGAACGGTTCAGTAACGCTAATTGTTTTCTCATCGGAGAGACGCTCATGCGGACGGAGAACCTCGAAGTGACTTTTCGGGAATTAATTTATGGTCAACATTAAGATTTGTGGAATGACGAATCTGGAAGACTGCAGGGCGGCAATCAATCTCGGCGTTGATTTTATCGGTTTTGTTTTCTATAAGCAAAGCCCGCGCTATGTGTTGCCTGAGACGGTGCGAGACATTGTTGGGAAAATAAGCAAAAAAATAAAGACCGTCGGCGTCTTTGTGGAGGAAACAGAAGATGAAGTTGACAGGCTGGTAGACTTCTGCCATCTTGATTATGCGCAAATCTACGGAAAATCCATGAAGGGTAATCGTATCTGCGTTTATCGGATTAAGGATGTCGTGCCGGAGGTGGTACATGAAGGACTCGTCCTTTTTGACAGCTATTCGAAAGGATTTGGCGGATCAGGAATGTCTTTTGATATAAGTCTGGTAAAAGACCACGGCGCTCTGGGGAGAGCCTTTATCGCCGGTGGGATTGACGAAAAAAGTGTTGAGCATGCCCTGGCACTCAGGCCTTTTGGTATAGACCTCGTCAGCGCGGTGGAAAGAGAAAAAGGAAAGAAAGATCTAACTAAAATGCAACATTTTGTAAAAAAAGTGAGGAGTTGTCGGATATGAGAAAATACTATGGACAATACGGTGGACAGTTCGTGCCGGAAACATTAATCCCGGCGCTCGACGAGCTTGAAGATGCATATGGCAGATTTAAAAAAGACAGAATGTATCAAAAACAACTGGCTACTCTCCTGAAGGATTTTGCAGGTCGCCCCACGCCGTTGTACCTAGCAAAGCGATTAAGTGATGAGATGGGTTGCGAAGTGTGGCTCAAGAGGGAAGACCTTCTTCACACTGGCGCGCACAAGATAAACAACACGCTGGGCCAGATCATGCTTGCAAAGTTTATGGGGAAGAAGCGAATTATCGCCGAGACGGGCGCCGGTCAACACGGAGTGGCCACGGCAACGGTCTGTGCCCTTTTTGGTCTTGAATGTGTTGTCTACATGGGGAAGACTGATGTGGAACGGCAGAGTATCAATGTGGAAAGAATGCGGCTTCTAGGTGCCGCGGTGGTGCCTGTGAAGAAAGGCAGTGCTACCCTGAAGAGCGCCGTCAACGAGGCGCTCAGAGATTGGGTGAAAAACGTGCGGACCACACATTATCTTATCGGCAGCGTTGTTGGCCCTTATCCATTCCCTTCCATAGTAGCTTACTTTCAGTCTATCATAGGCAGAGAAACCCGCTCCCAGGCCCTGCAAAAGTCGGGTATGCTTCCCGACTGTGTTATTGCCTGTGTTGGAGGCGGCAGTAATGCTATTGGTATGTTTAAAGGCTTTGTATCAGATAAATCCGTGGAGCTTATCGGCATTGAAGCGGGAGGTGTGTCACTTGATCTTGGCCGCCATGCCGCCACGCTGACAAGGGGCAAGCCGGGTATACTCCACGGTACGATCAGTTATCTTTTACAGGACAGAGACGGCCAGGTTGCCGATGTCCATTCCGTATCCGCCGGACTTGATTATCCCGGTGTCGGTCCTGAACATAGCTATCTTAAGGACACAGGAAGAGTGTCATACGATGTGTGCTACGATAAAGAGGCGCTTAACGCCTTCGCGCTTGCGAGCCGACTTGAGGGTATACTCCCTGCGCTGGAGAGTTCCCATGCTATCGGTTACCTGGTATCGCATAAAGAAAAGTTTGCGGGAAAGAGGGTGGTTGTCTGTCTTTCGGGCCGGGGCGACAAGGATATGGATATTGTAAAGACAGGAGGAATACATCATGGGTAAGATCGGTATCTATCTGCTGGCAAACTATCCCTCGCGTGAGGCATTTATTGAGGCGGTCAAGATATGTGATAGAAATGGCATCGATTTCTTGGAAATTGGATTTCCTTTTTCAGATCCTATCGCTGATGGTGAAAAACTCGAAAATGCCTGTTATGAAACGCTGCGAAAATATAATTTTAACGATACCCTTGAGAGTTTCCGACAAGCACAGAATATCTTTAAAGGAAGACTTTATATTATGACGTACACGAATATTGTCTATAGCATGGGAATAAATAATTTCGCGGAGAAGGTGGGGAAGATATCAGGAATTATCCTGGCGGACCTTCCCTTGAGAGAAACGGCAGTGTTTGATCGCGGGTTCAGAAAAGAGGGGATTAACGTAATCAGGTTTCTGACACCGGAGAGTCGTGAGGAGGACATGAAACGGGCGGTAAAAGGCGCCCGTGATTTTATTTATTTCGTATCCAAGAGAGGCACGACAGGCGGAGGGTTTGAGTTGGATGAAGAGACACGAGAGAAGATAGCACACGTGAAAGCCAGTGGAAAAGAGGTCTTTGTAGGGTTCGGAATAAAGGATGCCAACGATGTAAGATTGGCCTGGGAGGTAGCTGATGGCGCCATTATCGGAACGAAAGCGGTGAGTGAACTGGAGGCAGGCGCAGATAGCTTTGAGCGGTATATTGCCGGATTGAGATAAAATAATCTTGAGTTCTCTTATAAAACGGCAGCTTACCTGAAATAATTCAAAACCGTTGAACCTCACTCACTGATGCAAGATAACCCATTTAAAGCATTTTTGATTTGTCATCAGTTGTGTGTTGAGTTTCCCGGGGCAAACACTCGCAAGAAGGCTTGGCCTTCTAACTTAAGGAACAGTCCCGAAGCCGAGCGGGGGCCAATAAAGTCACAGGAACGAAATGAGTGTGTTGGTGAAGGAAAGCCCCACATAGCCTTTGTTCTAATGACAAATCCTGGACTATTAAATTGAATTGAGATCCATGCCGGCAAGTAAAAAAACAAGTTTGGAAGGAGGGGGCCACCAACCCGGCATGGATCTCTGAAGATGGTTAATTTAGCGAAGTCTGTGCCGCTGTATCTTACCTGTTGTTGTCATAGGCATTTCTTTGATAAACTCTATTTTCCTCGGAAATTTGTACGGTGCGATACTATGTTTCACGAAATTTTGAATGTCCTCTCCAAGCTGTTTGCTTGATTTATATCCGGTTTTGGGAACAATATATGCTTTTGGTTTTATGAGATCATTTTCATCTTTGTAGGCCACGACGGCTGCTTGCATGACGGCAGGGTGCGCAAGCAATGCATCTTCCACTTCTACGGGGGACACCCAGATGCCCCCTACCTTTAGCATGTCATCACCACGACCGCAGTAATAAAAGTAACCGTCCTTATCCCGGTAGTATTTATCACCAGTATTAAACCATTCACCCAGCATCGACTCTTTTGTTTTTTCATGGTGTCGCCAGTAGTATGCGGCAATTGACTCACCTTTTATATGGAGAGTTCCCACTTCGCCATCAGGCAATTCCTTCCCTTCTTCATCAACTATCCGCGCAGAATATCCGGGAACCAGCTTGCCCGAGGAACCTGGTTTTTCGTCGCCCGGACGGTTCGAAATAAATATATGGAGGAGTTCCGTAGAACCGATTCCGTCAAGAATAGAGATTCCAAAACGCTCTTTCCATTTGTGGAATATTTCCCTCGGCAACGCTTCGCCGGCCGATGTGCATATCCTCAATGATGAAAGGTCGTATTTTTTTTCAATATCCTTGATTTGCAGCAGGCTTGCATAGAGGGTTGGAATACCGAAGAAAACCGTAGGGTGATATTTGGTGATCGTCTGAAGAACTGTATCTACAGTTGGCCTGTCGGGAACGAGGACAACAGACGCGCCGAGACCGAATGGATAAAAGACACTGTTACCGAGACCGTAAGCAAAGAAGAATTTTGATGCGGAGTAAAGAATGTCATCGGAATTAAGCCCCAACGTTGATTGCGCGTAATTGTTGATACAGGTAAAAATGTCATGTTGGAGATGCACGGCTGCCTTGGGTACACCAGTGCTTCCCGACGTGTAGTTCCAAAAAGCCTGATCGTCAATCGTCGTGTAGGCTACGTCAAGTTCATCGGAACACCGGTCCACGAGGTCCCAGAAAGAGGTGTAGCCATTTTTTTGTTTTTCAAAAACAATGATTGTATTCCGCAGGTACAGCAATTTTTCTTTCCAACCGAAGACTTCGTCTTTGTATTCTTCATGAATAATAATTGTGCGTGCTCTGCTGTTATTGAGAAGCAAACGGTAGTCGTCGGCAGTATACATATAATTTAT
The DNA here is from genome assembly GCA_964644085.1 of uncultured Syntrophus sp. Classification (GTDB taxonomy): domain Bacteria; phylum Desulfobacterota; class Syntrophorhabdia; order Syntrophorhabdales; family Syntrophorhabdaceae; genus PNOF01. The sequence continues at coordinate 29,259 of CAZXVZ010000006.1, forward strand.
TGGTATAGGGATTGCGCCGATTTTTATGGCACCGTAGAAGCTTGCGATCGCCTCAGGCGAATCATTCATCACCAGTGCGATCCTGTCTTCCATATGCGTGCCGAGAATGAGGAGGGCGTTCCCAACTTTATTAATGAGTTGTTGTATTTTTCTGTAGGTGTAGGTTTTGTCTTTATAGTAAATAGCAACTTTGTCGCCTAATCCTCTGGCCACACTCTCATCTATAAGCTTACTGGTTATATTGTAGTACTGCGGAATGTTTTTCTCATACTTGTATTTTTTTTCCATATATACTCCTTTTTTCATCTCCTCTTCTGCCAAACTATAATGCATTAATCTTGCCATATATATTCAATAATGATATCAAATACTTACAAAATTAACCCAAATTACACTGTTGTATATGACAGAAATAGCTGGCATATACAACAGTTATGAAATAGACTAGTAAATATGACAGTTTATTTAATAGTGAGGATCCCATGAAAATAAATGAGAATGATTTTTTCAAAGAAGTCACTCTTCGTATTTGCGGGAGTCTCGATCTTGAGAAAGCCCTTTGGCATTGTTTGCTTTATGTAAGGGAGATAATTCCCGCAGATGAACTGATCCTCACTGTCTATGAACTTGGTCTTGGGGTGCTGGAAACAGTGGCGTCGGCAACAGAAGAGGGTGGCAGAGCAAGGTCTGATAAGGTACCCATGCCGGGTCCTCTCAGGAGAGAACTTGAAGAGGTCCTGCGCTATCCGCGGGTAAGAAGGTCCAATGATGTTTTTGACGATCCCATAATGGGAAGAGTGGCGGTGAACCTTGGCTGGCCTGATTCTTCTGTCATTATTGCCCGTCTCATAATTGAAGGCCAATTCGTGGGCTCGCTCATAGTCCGCGCCGATGGCAAGGGGTGCTATACGGAAAAACATGAAAAGCTCTGGTCCCTTGTCAATGAACCGGCTGCTATCGCACTGGCGAACAGTAGGCAATATCTTGAACTTCTAAGGCTAAAAGAACTCCTTGCCGATGATAACCGGTATTTCCAGGACGAACTGCGCAGGAGTCTTAGCAATGAGATCGTAGGGGCTCACACGGGGCTGAAAAATGTAATGGATCAAATAATGAAAGTGGCACCTCTTACCAGTCCTATATTACTACTTGGGGAAACGGGCACAGGCAAAGAGGTTATCGCAAATGCCATTCACAACCTTTCGCCAAGAAATTCCGGGCCGCTCATAAAAGTGAACTGCGGAGCCATACCCGAGACGCTCCTTGACAGCGAACTTTTTGGTCATGAAAAAGGAGCTTTCACCGGCGCTTTTGCCCGAAAGAGAGGCAGATTTGAGCGTGCGAACCGGGGTACAATTTTTCTTGATGAGGTAGCCGAACTGCCGTTACCCGCGCAGGTGCGACTTCTCAGGGTCATACAGGAAAAAGAGATAGAACGGATCGGTGGAACCGGATCATTACGCGTCGATATACGGGTTATTTCAGCGACACACAGGGACCTTGCAAAACGTGTTGAAGAGGGGTTGTTCCGGGAAGACCTTTTTTATCGTCTCGGTGTTTTTCCCATCTATATACCACCGCTCCGGGACCGGAAAGAAGATATTCCCGGATTAGTAGAGTACTTCATAGGAGAAAAATCAAAAGAGATGGGCCTTGTATCCCTGTCAAAGCTTGGCTCCGGAGCCATCGACCGCCTCATGGACTATGACTGGCCTGGTAATGTGCGAGAGTTAAGTAATGTCATTGAACGGGCTCTCATTCAATCGGGCGGAAAGGTCCTTACCTTTGATGATGTGCCCGGTCATGCGACCGAGAATTTTGCCACGGTTGTTCCTTCCGGGAGGAATATTATCACTCTGAAAGCGATAGAGGACCAGCACATCAGACGTGTTATGGAAATAACGGGGGGCAGGGTTGAGGGAGAAAATGGGGCAGCGCAGTTACTTGATATGAATCCCGGTACCTTGAGGCACAAGATGCGTAAACTTGGCATCCCCTTTGGACGAAGAAAAAAGAGAAACAAATTGTGATGAGCGAAATGAAAAACTCTTTATTTTGCCTTGCCCGGATGATGTTCTGATTTTATTTCATTTCAGTCATCATAAACAGGTGTCTTTATCCACTTCTTATCACGATAGAGACTTTTCTTCCCTTATCTGTTTCATATTTTCTCCAGATATGAGTCCACACATTCTTTTTGTTTTCTAACTCCCGTTGTGCTACGGACAATTGTGTTAGCGATAACTTCAAATTATGTAGCTATTCCTTCAAATAGTGTAGACACGCCAAAACATGAATTTATTTGTCTTCGTAATGCCGCTCCATATCAAGGGGTTAGAAAGACATTCCGTTGGCACGTTTATTGCTAATTAACCATGATAGAAACACCAGTGGAGGAAGCATGCGTTCTGGAAATGTCATAGATTTTGAGATGCTTAAGACAGATAAATTAGAACACACCGGTGGATTTAATAACAATTTGCCAAGGGATGGAATTAATAAAATCCCTGTTATTGACGGATTTAAGGAGAACGGCGCAATTGTTAATTCTGAAATACTTTCTGTTGAGACAATAATAAAGAAAAGAAGATTTAGTATCAGAAGTAAGGTGCAAAGCATTAGGGATGATCTCTACGAAAACGGGGAGCGGGTCGCAAGTATTGAATTCTGTTACATACCGGCGGGGGTTTTCCGCATGGGAAGATTCGGGAATTTCCACCGTGTGACCGTCAATAAAAGTTTTTATCTCGGGAAGTATCCGGTTACGCAAAAACAATGGGAACTGGTCATGGGGAATAACCCGAGTGATTTCAAAGGAGAAGAATTGCCCGTTGAGCAGGTTTCCTGGGAAGATTGTCATGAGTTCATAAAGAGGCTTAATGAGCAAACCGGCCAGAATAAATACCGGCTGCCAACCGAAGCGGAATGGGAGTATGCCTGCCGGGCAGGATCAACTACCGCTTATTCGTTCGGTGATGAAAGGAAAAAGCTGAATGAATATGGCTGGTATTATGGTAATTCTGCAGGCAAATCTCATCAAGTTGGTCAGAAATTACCGAATTCCTGGGGTCTCCATGATATGCATGGTGGCGTATGGGAATGGTGTGAGGATTGGTACGCCCCTTATCCGCGCTGGAAAGCCATCGATCCCGCAGGGCCTTCTTCGGGAACAGATCGTGTGCTCAGGGGCGGCAGTTGGTTCGATGGACCGAAGCGCTGCCGGTCATCTTTCCGCAGCTATTTTTCGCCTGATTTCCGTTGTAACTTCTTTGGATTTCGCCTTGCGAGAAAAGCCTGACAATACTCGCTTAAGCAGCACGCGTTGTGATGACGCAGTCAGTGACGGTCGTTCAATGATAGTCCGAATAACCACATAATGATGAGAAATATTCTGCAATTGATTATCGACTATCCTGCAAGGATATAAGAACCGGTGCCGGCAGCAACGAGATCATTCTGATCGTTGAACAATTCAATTCTTACAACAACAACTTTATTGCCTGTCCTCAGAGTATAAGCGCTGACAAAAAACTGCTTACCGGTCCCTGGCCGCAGAAAATCAACACGTAAATCAATAGTACTACCTCTCATCACTCTCTTAAGTCTTGTTTCTAATGTCTCACCATGAATCTTCTTTTGGATACTTATGTTCGATGCCAGGCCGCCTGTTGCATCAATCATAGATGAAATGACACCTCCGTGCAGCATTTTCCGTTCGTAGTTCCCCATCAATTGCTGTCGCATGTTAAATGAAGTCTTCACGCAATCATGGTCTATTGATTCGACCTTAAGACCTAATACTTTATTAAATGGCATTTCTTCCCACATTTTTTTAATGGCTGAAACAAACGCCTCATCATTTGTATGGGTATTCATGCATTCCTCCTTAGCCGGCGGCAGAATGTAACCTGATAAGTATATACCGCAGGCATGATTACGTCGATATTGTTCACAATTGCATGTACTAACAATGTAATGAGAGGATACTCTTAATTGGCGTTCGAGGTCAAATAAGTTGCAAGGTGTGCAGGTGGTGTGGAATACTTATAGCGTTATGAATAACAATAAAAATAATATTTCCCGACTTACCGCTGATTCATTGTTTACCGGTAATTTTATTCTTGTGTTTATTGCATTCTTCGCTTTTGTTGCCGCAAACCATTCATTCATGCCAGTGCTTCCTATTTATCTGGCAAAACTGGGTTCCACGGAAAAAGAGGTGGGGATGCTTGCCGGTATTATCGGAATAGCGGCGCTTGTCTCCAGATTTTTTGTGGGGGGAGCCTTAACGAGGTACACGGAAAAAAGTATCATGATATTTGGTGCCGGACTCTTCGGGCTTACCTTTCTCGCGGCAATCGCGCTCAGGCCTTTCTGGCCATTCTTTGCGGTGAGAGTATTTCAGGGGATAGCGCTTGCCTCTTTGCAGACAGCCGCCCTCGCGTATATTATAAAAATTGTGCCGGCAGCTCGTCGGGCATCAGGCATCGCCTATTTTATGCTCGCGCCGAATTTTGCCATGGCGTTGGCCGCGCCATCCGGTATATTTCTCGCCAGGCAGTATGGTTTTACTGTTTTTTTTCTGGCCTGTGCGGCCCTGTGCGTGTCTTCTTTTTCTTTATCTTGCAGCGTGAAAGGGCAAGAAAACGTGCTTCCATCCGAAAAGAACATCCAGTCTCGCAGTGCTTTTCTTGTTGAATGGAAGATCCTTGTCCCCGCTATAGTGAATTTTCTTCAGATATTTGTCTGGGGATCTCTCATGACTTTTATCCCTCTTTATGGATTGCAGCGCGGCGTTGCAAACCCGGGACTTTTCTTTACCGCAAATGCTGTTATGATTATCACCGGTCGTATTTTCGGCGGGAGGGTTCTTGATACCTGTAATAAAGAGAACATGATTTTAAGTTTTATGCTTATAAATGCAATTACTCTTATCATACTCTCTGTCTCAAAGACGCTTTCCATGTTTATATTCGTGGGATTGCTTTGGGGAGTGGCGGGTTCATTTTTTATGCCCGCCTGTATGGCCTATGCCTTTGAGTACGCTGGCTCTTCCGGTGGTGCCGCCGTGGGAACCTTTCACGCATTCGTGGATTTAGGAATGGCTCTTGGACCGGCAGTTACAGGCCTTATTCTCTCCCGTACAGGATATCCTGTAATGTTTCTTTGTCTCGCGCTTATCTGCCTTGTAGACTCTGCCTATTTCCAGTTTTTTGTGCGGAAGAAAAAGTCAGCGACCCGGAATGTTCCCGAACGCTCCACCTTGCTTTGACAATGATGTCTGCAAATACTGTTACAACAGGGGAACCGGAACAGATGTCACTGATTGATGACATTATGATGTTTAAAATAGCCCGTGCCGCCGTCATTCATCCATCTGCCGTGAGACATTCTTCCGAGTTCAGAAAACTCTGTGAACAAAATGAGTGCGGGCATTACGGAAAAAACTGGATGTGCCCGCCGCAGGTTGGTTCTTACGAAGAATTGAAGGAAAGGACAGGAAGATACAAAAAGGGTATTGTGTTCCAGACCGTTTACAATATGTCTGTTTCACGTGAACCCAGGAAATTACGCAAAGCTTTCAGAGCGCATGACAAAGCCCTGAAAAAGATCGTTGAGTATCTTCAAAGGAGGTACGGAATAAGAGACATGCTCAGGCTCGGCGGCGGCCCTTGCAGATACTGTGAAAAATGCTCTGCTTTTGACGAAGAGCCTTGCAGGTATCCCGATCATGCGGTTGCATCTCTGGAGTCTTATGGTATTGATGTGGGTGCACTGGTTACCTTATGTGGTATGCCCTATAAATTTGAAAAAGATATTGTCACGCTCGTAGGGGCCGTCTTTTATAACGTACCCTGATGATAAAGAAATCAAAATTAATGAAACTCTGTACCGGAATATCCATGCAAATACATGAATCAGGCCTCGACAGCTTTGTTGCGTGTTATCTTTTTATTTGGTTTTGCATTTTACATCAAAATGACGCTATTCGCCCAGCCAGCAGTGGAGACATAACTTTTCACGCGGCAGCCCGATTGCTTCTACCATATCATCGATTCGCTGGTATCTGAGCGTTGTTACTCCCAGCTCACGGGTAATCCAATCTACCATCTTTCGGTATTTTTCAGATTTATCATCGAGATATTCGCTGATGTCATCAGTTTCTTTACCTTCAAGCGCCCAGATTGCACGGCGGGCAACAAGCTCATCGATAGAGCGTGTGGAGAGGGCGAATTTACAGGGGAACATCAGGGGAGGGCAGGCAGGACGAACATGGACTTCCCTTGCGCCGGCTCCCATGAGCTTCTTCAAAGTATAATTTTTGAGCTGTGTTCCGCGGACAATTGAGTCCTCGCAAAGAACAATGCGGTTGCCGTTGATAATTTCTTTGATGGGAATGAGTTTCATGGTTGCCACGAGATCCCGTATTTCTTGAGTGGGAGGTGTGTAACTTCTTCCGTATCCGGGAGTATATTTAACGAGAGGTCTGCGATAGGGAAGCCCAGACTCCTGTGCGTATCCTATTGCATGGCCGACGCCGGAATCAGGGACTCCGGCGACAAGGTCAGCTTTTACATTATCATTTTTTGCCAGAAATCTTCCGGAACGTTCCCGTACGATTTCGACACTGATTTCTTCATAGCTCGAAGCGGGATACCCGGTGTAAATCCATAAAAAAGAACAAATCTTTTTCTTTGATTGTCCGGTGCTTTTTTCTTCCATACGGTCTTTTCCCAAGCAGACAATCTCACCCGGTTCGAGATACTTCTTTATTTGATAACCCAGATTCAGAAATGAACAACTTTCTGTGGCAACGACATAGCCACCATCTTTTTCTCCGACCACAAGAGGGGTTCGTCCCATGTGATCCCGTGCGGCATAGACACCGTCTTCTTTCACAAGAAGTATAGATGCCGACCCCTGAATCCGATCATAGAGTTTTTCTATTCCGTCGATTATAGTTTTTCCCTGGTTGATAAGCTTTGCTATAAGTTCAACCGAATTAAACCCTCCACTCGACATTTCACCAAAAGTCTCTCCCTGCGCGAGTAGCTCAGCTGCAAGTTGATCCACATTCTCCACGAGACCAGCGCTGACTATCGCGAAAGTCCCGAATTTTGAACCAATAATGAGCGGTTGCGCGTCACGATCACTGATTGCACCGATGCCAAAATTGCCTTCCATTTCTTTGTACTCTTCGAAAAATTTGGATTTGAACTGGGATTTGCTGATATCATGAATAGAATTGTAAAAACGTTTCCCCAGAACGGCCATTCCACCATATTCAGTTCCCATATGGGAGTGGTAATCTGTCCCATAGAGAAGGTCACTCGCGCAATTGTTACGGGATGCAATTCCAAAGATACCGCTCATTGTTCCTCCCTGAATTGTGTTATATCATATTAGTGATATATATCGAATCGGAATCAGACCAATATAATACAATCTCTATGAATATTTCTCCACTGTTAAAATGTTTAATTTTTCACCTGTATTTTTAATAATTTATTGTATAATAGAATAGGTTATGCTTGTTGCTCACTCTTTCCGTGCAGGTATTTTTATTGTATGTACATATCGTATGGTGTGTTTAGCAATATTATCAATCAATTGAGGAGGATTGATAATGGCAAGAAGAGATACATATTGCCCCGTCGAAGTGACACTTGATCTGATTGGCAATAAATGGAAAGTGCTCATATTGAGAGAATTGCTTACAGGTAAAAAAAGATTTGGAGAATTATATAAAGGCATAGCGGGTATTACACAAAAAATGCTGACGCAACAGCTCCGTCAAATGGAGGGAGACGGTGTAATCAACAGGAAACTCTATGCTGAAGTTCCTCCCCGTGTTGAGTATTCTCTGACAAGGTCAGGAAGGAGTTTGAAACCGATTCTCAAAGCAATGGAACACTGGGGAACGCGCTATATGACCAAATAACACCACTGTACCAGGAAAATTATTGCTTTTTTTGAGAAGATTGAAAAAAGTGCTTCCCAGGATGCCCCGCTCTTTGGGGACGAGATTAAAATCCCTAGCGGAAGCGGACGCTGCGACGATGCTGACCCAATAGAGCATAGAGAAACAGAACAGGGTGGCAAGCGTAGGGAAAATCGCCAGTGATTTACAGTTAGCTCGTCTTTTCTTAAAAAAAGATTTTGTATTTGATAGTATTTTAATATAATAAATTGCACTGCTCAACGCAAACAATTTCTGGTTTTCATTTGTTTAGGTTGCATGTTGCTCGGCTGATAAAATTATATCATCAAGAAGTTTATTGGGGACAGGAAAAAACCGGTGACAAAGAAAGAAGAGTTATTTTC
>CAZXVZ010000007.1:0-25898 GCA_964644085.1 uncultured Syntrophus sp.
GCTCCATCGGGCTTTTGCCCGTGGAGGGGGCGACGCAAGCCCCAGACAGAATGAAGGGAATTACCCTGCAAGAACTCATAGAAGACACTCTGTACGGACTGGAACTGGAAGTCGTTTCCGGAGCCAGGGGACTTACGAGAAAAATTTATAATCCACGTATTCAAAAACTCGGGCTCGTCATAACCGGTCGTATGGTCTATCTTCACCCTCACAGGGTCCAGGTGCTTGGAAACATAGAAATTTCCTACCTGCGATCACTTCCCGAAGCCGAGAGTAAAAAGATTATAAAAGAACTCTGCAAAAATAATGTTGTCTGTTTTATCGTAACGCGAAATCTGAAGATGCCGGAATATTTTCTCTTTGCTTCCGAGGAAAAGGGCATACCTGTGCTCAGAACAACACTCGTCACATCCGTATTTATTGACAGAATAACAAGATTACTTGAAGAAAGACTGGCGCCATCCACTTCAGTGCATGGCGTGCTCATGGATGTGCTCGGGGTAGGAGTCCTCATTCTGGGGCGGCCCGGCATAGGTAAAAGTGAGAATGCCCTTGAACTGATTATGCGCGGGCATCGGCTTGTTATCGATGACGCGGTTTATGTAAAAAAGATAGGCGCAATAGACTTATATGGTGAAGCACCGGAGATCATCAAGAACCTTCTTGAAATAAGGGGTGTTGGTATTGTCGATATACGCCATCTTTTCGGAGTATCCGCCGTTATTGATAAAAAGAAAATTGATCTTGTCATTGAACTTTTCGACTGGGACGATTCCGTTGAATACGAGAGAGTGGGGCTTAAAGAAGATAAATTCAAAATCCTTGGTGTTGATTTACCTTATATTAAGATTCCCATCAGTTCGGGAAAAAACGTTTCCGCCATTATAGAACTCGCCTGCAGAAACCACATTCTGAGAAAACATGGTATCAATACCGCTATAGAACTTGAGAAAAGAATGGAAAAAACCATGGAAGACGGGGCAGAATAATGGACATACTTATTGTAAGCGGCATTTCCGGTTCGGGAAAAACAACGTTTCTGAGGGCCCTTGAAGATATCGGATATTTTTGTGTGGATAATTTCCCCCTCATCCTTCTGAAAAAATTTCTGGACCTATATAGAGATACAGATAAGGTGAACAACTGTGCTTTTGTTATCGACGTGAGGGAAAGGGAATTTTTTGAGGAAGGAAAACATGTTTTACATGATATAAAGAAGGATTTTGGTGCAAAAATCATTTTTCTCGAAAGTTCGGAACAGATGCTGCTCAGACGTTATAAGGAAACGCGCAGGTCTCATCCTCTTTTTAACTCATCAAATATCAAAGACGCGTTGAAAGAAGAGAGAGACATTGTCAGCTGGATCAGAAATATGGCCGATCAGGTCATAGACACGACCTATCTTATTCCCCACGAACTCAGACGCCTCGTGCTCAAGCAATACGGCGGTGAAGACCAGAGGATGAAGATTAACCTTATCTCCTTTGGATACGCATACGGGATCCCCATGGAAGCTGATATGGTCCTTGACGCGAGATTTCTTCCTAACCCTTTTTTTGTTGAAGAACTGCGGCATAAAACAGGGCTCTCCCAGGAAGTCGGGAAATTCATTAAATCCCATGAAGTGTTCAGAAAATATTTTCTTTTTCTTTCTGATTTTTTGGTGTACCTTATACCTCTGTTTGAGAATGAAGGAAAAAGCTACCTTACTATCTGTTTCGGATGTACTGGAGGAAAACACAGGTCGGTATATATTGCCGGTGAATTAGCGAAAAAATTTGAAACCATGGGATATAATGTGTCTGTGATTCACAGAGATATTGAAAAATAAGAGGTTAATATGACAGGGCTCGTAGTTGTGGCCCATTTCAGCCTTGCCAAGGAAATGGTAGCTGCCACAGAACTTATTGTTGGAAAACAAAAACAATTCGAAGCCGTCGGTATTTTTCCCGATGAAAACGTCGACGTAATTAAAGAAAAAATAATTCAGGCATTAAAGAAGACAAACAGCGGGGATGGCATCATTATTCTCACCGATATGTTCGGAGGAACCCCCTCAAATATCAGCCTTTCTTTTCTCGAAGAAAACAAGGTTGAAGTTGTTGCCGGGGTCAACTTACCGATGCTCATTAAGCTTGTAACCTTCCGAGAAAATAAAAAAATCGACGAGTTGGCTCATTTTATCACCGAATATGGTCAGAAAAATATTTATCTCGCTACGGATGTTCTGAAGGCACGGAAAAAGGAACAATAAAAGCATGCTGGAGGGAATATTTACAATCAGGAACAGGCTTGGACTTCACGCGCGGGCGGCCGCAACATTTGTAAAAAAGGCCGCCGAATTTAAATCCAACGTGTGGATGGAAAAAGACGGTATGCAGGTAAACGGTAAAAGCATTATGGGTCTTCTGATGCTCGCCTGTCCCCTCGGCAGCAAGATAATCCTTAAGGTCGAGGGCAGTGATGAAAAACAGGCCCTTGATGAGCTCGGGACACTTGTTAATGACGGATTTCATGAAGAATGAATAAAGAACTATTTGTTAATAAACAGCTTAGAGGAACCGGTGTCTCATCAGGAATCATTACGGGAAAGGCTTATCTTCTCGACAGGGAAGCCATATCGATCCCAAAGCACTACGTTAAAGAAACCCTCCTAGAGAAAGAAATACACAGGTTTAAAAATGCCATTCAAACATCGGTGGATGAACTAAAGAATATTCAGGACACCATTCCGGATGATGAAGTAAAAAAACACGCGTTTATTATTGATACTCACATGATGATCCTCCAGGATGATTTTTTCTCTCAGAGCGTCATTGATATGATCAGACTGGAAAAGATAAACGCCGAGTGGGCTCTCGACATTGTTGTCTCAAAATTTCGTGCCAGTTTCGAAAAGGTTGAAGATCCATACCTAAGGGAAAGAGGCCAGGACATCAAGCATATCTACGAGCGGCTCGCAAGAATACTCGTGAAAGGTAAACAAGCAAACATCGACAGACAAAGCGTAAAGGTGAAATCGATTATAATTGCTCACGATTTATCTCCCGCGGACACAATTCAACTCAATTTAAACAGAATATCCGGTTTTGTTACCGATGTTGGAGGCAGGACTTCCCATACATCCATTGTGGCCAGGGCACTTGAAATACCGGCCGTTGTCGGCGTCGGGAATATTACAAGTCTCGTAAAAAATAACGACACCATCATCATAGACGGAGATGAAGGGGTCGTTATCATCAATCCCACAAAAGAAATCCAGAGGGAATACACCGCCAGACAGTTGCACCTGAGAAGTCAAAAGAAAGAGTTTCTCAAAGTTGCGCGCTTAAAATCAGAGACAAAAGACGGCTTCACACTCAAAGTGGGCGCGAACATAGAACTTCTCGCGGAAATGGATATTGTTGAAAAATACGGCGCTCTCGGCATAGGGCTCTACAGGACTGAATATATCTATCTCTCAAGAAAGGATTTGCCGACAGAGACAGACCATTATCATATCTACAGAAAGCTGGCCGAGAACAAGAACCTTCAATACATCACAATCAGGACCCTCGATATTGGCGGTGATAAATTTGTCTCGGAAATTAATGTACCAAAAGAGATAAACCCAGCCATGGGGCTTCGTGCTATACGTCTATGCATCAAGGAAGTTTCCCTTTTTAAGGCGCAGCTCATGGGTATACTGCGGGCAAGCGCTTACGGGCCTCTTCGGATAATGATCCCCATGATATCCGGTCTTGAAGAGTTGAGAAAAACCAGGGTGATTATCGCTGAGTGCATGGAAGAACTCAATCATAAAAAGATCAACTTTAACAAAGACATCAAAGTTGGTATTATGATTGAAGTGCCCTCGGCGTGCATGATAAGTGACAAGCTCGCCCAGGAAGCGGATTTCTTCAGTATAGGCACAAATGATCTTATTCAATACACCCTGGCGATCGACAGGGTAAACGAATATGTGTCCTATTTGTATGAACCACTGCATCCTGCGGTCATTAGAATGATAAAAAAAGTCATTGACGACGCACATGAACATAGGATACAAGTAGCTCTGTGCGGAGAGATGGCTGGAGAGCCCCTGTACGTACCCGTGTTGCTCGGTCTGGACCTTGATGAGATAAGCATGAACCCTTATTCAATCCCACGCGCAAAAAAGATGATCCGGGGGCTTGAACACAGTTATTGCAGGGAACTCGTTCAGGAAATTATGAGACAGGATTCTCCCGATGAAGGGGAAGCTTTGCTAAGAAGCGAGATGATTAAAATATTCCCGGGCGATTTTTCTAAGAACTAAAAAGAGTAATTACAGTTTACACTAAATTACAGATGGAGGTAGTAACATGGGAATGAGCAGATTTCTTTATACTTCGGAATCAGTAGCCGAAGGGCATCCCGATAAGGTTGCCGACCAGATATCAGACGCGGTACTCGACGCGATTATTGAACAGGACCCGAGCGCACGGGTTGCCTGTGAATCATACGTGACCACCGGCCTGGCTCTTGTGGGCGGTGAAATCACAACGAGCGCTTACGCAAACATCCCCGACATTGTCAGACAGACCGTAAGAGAGATTGGATATAATGATTCGTCCATGGGTTTTGACTGGGAAACCTGCGCGGTATTGACAACCATAGATGAACAGTCACCCGATATCGCCATGGGTGTTAACGAATCGGCCGACCATGAACAGGGCGCGGGAGATCAGGGACTTATGTTCGGTTATGCCTGTAACGAAACACCTGAATTAATGCCCATGCCGATTATGTTCGCTCATAAGCTTGTGACCCGGCTCGCCGAGGTACGAAAAAAAGGCATTCTCAACTTTTTAAGACCTGATGGCAAAAGCCAGGTTACGATTGAATATATCGACAATAAACCGGTACGTGTTGATGCTGTTGTCATCGCCGCTCAGCATAATCCTGATGTCACCATAGAAAAAATCAGAGAAGGTGTCACGGAAGAAGTCATTAAAAAGATCGTTCCCGCTGAACTTATGGACGCAAAGACAAAAATTTATATTAATTCCACGGGCAGGTTCGTTGTCGGTGGTCCTAAAGGCGATTGCGGGATGACAGGACGAAAAATTATCGTCGATACCTACGGTGGTGGTCGTCACGGCGGTGGCGCATTCTCGGGCAAAGACCCTTCAAAGGTAGACAGAAGCGCTTCCTACATGGCGCGCTACATCGCAAAAAATCTTGTGGCGGCGGGTCTTGCTGACAAACTCGAAATCCAGATCGCCTATACTATCGGTGTCGCCCAGCCCGTTTCAGTTATGATCGACACCGAGGGGACATCAAAGATCAGTCCGGATAAAATTTCACAGATCGTACAGGAAGTCTTTGATCTAAGGCCTCGAAAGATCATCGAAAAGCTGAACCTTTTGAGACCCATATACAAAACAACGGCCTGTGGAGGGCACTTCGGGAGGACCGAGGAAAGCTTTACCTGGGAAAAGCTTGATATGGTAGAAGCAATCAGGAAAGCGGCTGGAATATAAAAATATTACCTGTATTCAATATTCATGAAAAGCCGGCATATATTCCCGGGGAATCTTTGTTTGCAATTTGCCATGAATTGAATGCTCATTTTGGAGGATAGATATGGAATATGATGTAAAAGATATTAAGCTCGCGGAAGCGGGATTAGAAAAAATCGAATGGGCTGCGAGAAGAATGCCTGTTTTAAAAAAAATCCAGGAAAGGTTTAAAGAGGAAAAGCCCTTAAAAGGCGCCAGGATTTCCTGCTGTCTCCATGTGACGACAGAAACAGCCAATCTGGTAAAAACACTAAAAGAGGGCGGTGCCGAGGTAACACTCTGCGCCTCGAACCCTCTTTCCACTCAGGACGATACTGCCTCCGCCATTGTGAAATATTTTAAAATCCCCACTTTCTCCATAAAAGGTGAAAACGAAAAGCAGTACTACAGTCACATTATGAAAGCTCTTGCTTTTATGCCCAATATTACCATGGATGACGGCGCTGACCTCGTCGGGGCGCTCCACATGATCGCCCTTGAAAAATATGACGCCCTCCACAGCTCCATACGGGGCTGGGCAAGAAAACTTGACGTAAAAACAAGGAAATCTCTCGTTGCCGGTATTGCCGGATCCATGGAAGAAACCACGACTGGTGTGATCCGGCTGAAAAGTATGGAGAAAGAGAAGATCCTTTGTTTCCCTATCATCGCGGTTAATGACGCACAGACAAAACACATGTTCGACAACCGTTATGGAACAGGCCAGAGCACCATCGACGGCATCCTCCGAGCAACGAACGTGCTCTTTGCCGGGGCAACGTTTGTCCTTGCAGGCTATGGCTGGTGCGGAAAAGGTGTCTGTATGCGCGCGAAAGGACTTGGCGCCCATGTTATTGTCACGGAAGTTGATCCGCTTCGCGCCCTCGAAGCACACATGGACGGATTCGAGGTCATGGAAATGGAGAAAGCAGCTCCCATTGGTGACATCTTCGTAACCACTACCGGTGATATCCACGTCATCAGAGGGGAACACTTCAGGAAGATGAAAGACGGCGCTGTTGTGGCGAACTCAGGCCATTTCAATGTCGAGATAGATATCGATGCCCTGGAAAAGATGAAAAAATCAAAGAGGCGCTTCAGGGAATTTATCGATGAGTACACGATGACTGACGGCAGGAAGATTTTTCTCCTCGGCGAAGGACGGCTTGTGAACCTTGCCGCAGCTGAAGGCCACCCTTCAGACGTTATGGACATGAGTTTTGCCAATCAGTCACTCTGCTCCGAATACATGTGGAAAAACGCGAAAAAACTGGAAAAGAAGGTCTATTCGGTGCCGAAAGAAATTGATGAGAAAGTCGCCCTTTTGAAGCTTGCCGCTTCCGGCGTCACCATCGACAAACTAACAAAACAGCAGAAGCAATACCTCGCGTCATGGGAGATGGGTACATGATAAAACTTCTCGTGGCGGGAACAGTCGCCTATGATTCCATAGAAACACCTTTTGGAAAGGTGAAGAATGTACTGGGAGGTTCTGCCCTCCATTTTACCAACGCGGCAAGTTTTTTTACTGATGTGGGTATCGTGGCAACCGTGGGTAAAGATTTCAAACTTAATGATATTGCCTTTCTCAAAGAACGCAATGTTGACATGACCGGCCTTGAAGTCGATGAAAAAGGAAAGACTTTCCGGTGGGAAGGGAAATACAACTATGATCTCAATCAGGCCATTACCCTTAAAACAGAGTTGAACGTCATCGAGAAATTTAAACCGAAAGTGCCCGACACGTTTCGAAACGCAGAGTTTCTTTTCCTTGCAAATATTGACCCAGAATTGCAGGCGCATGTTATCAGTCAGGTAAATACGCCGGCAACTATCGTGCTCGATACGATGAATTTCTGGATCGAGAAAAAGTTTGACCAACTTATGGATGTCATCGAAAAGGTGCACATGCTCATCATCAATGAGGGCGAATTGAGGGAAATGACAAAAGAACACAATCTTGTCAAAGGTGCCCGCAAGCTCATCGCACGAGGGCCGTCTTGTATTGTCGTAAAACGAGGCGAATACGGGGTTTTTATGATGAACGAAGAAGAGCTTTTTCTCGCGCCCGCGTTTCCGCTGGAAGACGTTTTTGATCCTACAGGTGCGGGGGATACATTTGCCGGCGGATTTATGGGGTATCTTGCAAATGTGGGGGACGCGGGAATTGAGACTATCAAGCAGGCCATCGTCATGGGCACGGTGATGGCATCGTTTAATGTTGAGGATTTCAGTATTAACAGGATTCGGAAGCTGGGGCATGAAGAGATACGCGAACGGTATGCGGCGTTTAAGGGGTGTATGCAGTTTGGCGAATGCAATCTGTAGTTTTATGTAACTATAATGACAATCCATAATCATCCATATAGCATCGCTTCCGTTGGGGTCGCGCTCTCTGAATGCATACGAATCATCATAGCAATTAATATACCAACTTGGTTTTTCCCGGCTTTTTAAAGAGCATATCATCGGTTGAGAAAAAAACCAAAAAGAAAATACGTTGAAATTATTGAAAAATAAAATGTGTTTTTTCAGGAGATATGGTTTTTAGTCCCTAGTTACAGTAAAAACCATGTTGGTTTTTTATGGATAATTTGTCCATGCTTGCTTTTATTCATCTACGGAATCCTGATCGGGTGGAGGTGTTTGGGTAGTTTTGTCTGTCTTGAATCTCTGGTACGATTCCAGTTCAACAACCCCTTTTGGAGATGTAATTTCTCCGGTCCTTGGAGACACGGAAAGGTTCGTAGCGACTATTTTTGTGCCGTCTTCGTTGATCAGTTGTTGCTCCACGTTTTTCCTTCTTTCTATCTTGTCATAATCATGAGTTTTAGAGCGGCGGCGATCTCTCCTAGCTATATGGCGACGGGGGAAGCGATGGTTCAGCCATAAAATGGTAAGGCATATTGCGACCCATATACTTCCGAGGATGATTAATATCTTCGTCTTGTATTCTCCATTTCTAAAGGATACATACCAACATCTATTAATGCATTTTCTCCTAAACATTAACAGATTGCAAGAAGAATATTGTTTTTTATTAACTTTTTTCCAGAATCACCAACATTCGGCACTGACGACAGTCAAATTCAAGGCGGTAGATGTGGCGTCCATCTGTTATTCTTAAGGGACCCTCAATATGATGGTCTGGCTTGTTTTCCCTTAAACAAAGATTCAATTGATAACGAATGCAGTAACGTGTGGTCATAACAGTTTTCCCAACTGTGCCTGACAGAGCTTCAAATGCCGGTTCAATGACCTTCGCGCCGTGTCGTTCATAGAATTGCCGAGCCTTTACGTTGAAAACATTGGCGCGGTAATCCAGCTTTTTTTCCGGATAGGGAGCGTTATTTGCTATTAGCGGGACAATTTGACGGAAATGTTTTTCAAGCCTGACCCGGGTGAGTGTTTCCAGAACCTCCCGCCGTATGCTATTTAAAAGACTGACCGGAAGAAAGCCCGGTTGTTGTGGATCAATAATCAGCTTTGCCACCCGATATGGAGTATTGCCGGTACTGGAAAGGTGCCTCCTAATTTGTTCCTTCGTTAACAACGGGTTCCGGGTAGGATTAAAGAAAACCTCTTTGATTGCTGTAGCCTCATTGTTGTCTTCATCTCTAACAATAAGGCGGATCAGTTCATTTTCCTGTATGAATGCCATTTCCACGGATATCTTGCGGTTAGCTGACGATTTATTCAGGATTTGGGAAAACGCTTTATCGTAATTACGATACAAACGAGTGCCCATCTCAAGCCTTTGCATCTTGTTGGGGTAGATTCTTTTCTCGTCAATACGATCAATCCGGAATCCTGCCAGGTTGCCTTGTTTTGTGAAGAAACAGATTCCATCCCCGTTATGAATATCTATCAAAGAGGTGTGGGTTGCCTCCTCCATCGGCATCAAGCCACGACCCACTACCATAGGATCCCCGGCCTCCTCCTTAACGCTCGTTGAGCTTGCCAAATAAACTCCTGCAGATACGAGTTTATGGGAATGTATTTGGAAACAATCTTTTCCAATATCGCTGACGGTCCCAATAAATTTGCCAATGGATTTCTGAGTATCTGTAGAGGCCGTTTTTTCTCTTTTCCCGGAGATATAGTATTGTGTATATCCCCGGTTGAAGGTCTTTTCGGGATCAGGCGAAAAAGAATATTCGCTGACTCCTGAGCTGGTACGGCAATATTCCCGATGCCCGCCGATGAACAAGTCAATGGCCTGACGATAGGCAGCCGTGACATTTTTTACATAATCAATCCCCTTATATCTTCCTTCGATCTTGAAAGAGGTGATGCCCGCTGCGATAAGGGCCGGTATGATCTTTATGCGGTTCATGTCCTTGGGCGAGAGCAAATATTTTTGTTTTTTCCCGATAACATTACCCTTGCCATCGGTAAGGGTATATCGGAACCGGCATGGCTGGGCACAGACCCCACGGTTGCCGCTGCGGCCTGTTGCTGCATGGCTCATGTAGCATTGCCCACTGTAAGAAACGCATAAGGCACCGTGGACAAAGGCTTCCAGTTCTATCCGGGTTTTTTGACGGATTGAGGCGATTTCGTCGAGCGACAGTTCCCTCGCCAGAATGACCCGTTTAAAACCCACGGCCTCGAGGAATTGTACCTTTTCGGGGGTATCGTTATGCATCTGTGTGCTGGCTATGAGGGGAATCGGCGGAAGATCCAATTCAAGCAAACCAACATCCTGGATGATCAGCCCGTCAGCGCCCAGTTGAAAAATCTCTTGGATCGTCTCAAACGCTTCGGGGAGTTCGATGTCCGTCAGGATGGTGTTGAGGGCAATATACACTCTGGCATAATAGAGATGGGCATACCGGATCAGGCGGGCGATTTCATCAATATTCACACCTGCATCTGCCCTGGCGCTGAATTTCGGAGCGCCCATATACACGGCATCCGCCCCGTGATCTACGGCAGCCATTCCGATTTCAGCGTTACCGGCAGGAGCCAGCAGTTCCAGTGGTGTGGTCATGTATTCTTTTCCTTAAAATTCAATCAAAAAACATTAATCCGGTGTCTTACCTGCAATGTTGATAAATTTTTCAATAACCGTCCTGGCTTCATCCAGGCCGGTATAAAAAGCCATTTGTATTCCGGGATTACCGGTGACCATAGCGGAAAGAGGTCTCCTGGATGTGGTCTGATACAGACACAACACGGGTTTACTTAAAGCAACAGCCCATCCAAGCTCAAATCCTACCCCCAGTGAAGGCGTCGAGACCTCAGCGACTACAACGTCACAGGATTTAAGCCATACCATGTCCCGGTTATAAATATACCGGTCATCAGGCCCATCATCTCCCTTGTCCGAAAGTGCACTATTACCGACATGCTCTGTCAAAACCTCACCGAAAGAACCAAGCCATGTTATCATAGCCTGGTAGAGAGCAACATCTTCCCGTCCTCCCCTGATAGATCCGGCAAAATAGATTTTCATGTTTATCTTCCTTTATAATTTGAACGCCGGCTTCCTATTCAATGCGCTTCTGGCGATTCTGTATATTGTCAAACCATCTTCCTTGAAAAAAGTCAAACAACAAGAATAATATTATTGTACAGCCAGGCAATGGAAGGTGCTCTCACTTAATTTATGAAAATAAATCGACTGTTCCTGCGGTTCTGTTTTAAATTTATGCTTATCAATTACGATAGAGGAAAGGATAGATCCAGTTCTCATAAATATGCATAACATGCTTGACTTTCATCCGGTTAAATCCATGCCGGATAAGAAAGGCCGCTATTCGCAACCCGTTTAAATAATGCTGGGCAAATCTTCTCATTTTCGACATCTCCGGTCTATCAGGGCATTCTGTATTGCCATTGGCATTATCTGTCGTTTCAACAACAGGCCGATTATGTGTCAGTGTTCGTTTCATTCTGAGATGTCTTTCTGCACTTGCCGTGCCAGGGGGTTCTCATTTTTGTATCTACTTGTAATAAAAGAACAATATCATGATATAGCCCAAAAGGTATCCCACTTCCTACTCAAAATTGTTGAAGTACGATCGGGCTACAACAAAAAATGTCATGCCAAAATTGATAAGATTATTTTGCGTTATTTTAAGGAGTGGAAGCTTTTACTGATATCTGCCATTTGATGAAAAAAACGGGGTTTCTCGCCTGGGACGGTGAGCGGCCTCTTTTCACAGCCTGAAACGTCCCACCATTTCGTTCATTCTTTTTGAAAGACCGGCTAATTTAGCTGACGCCTCCGCGTTCTGTTGAATTCTCCTTGCTGTTTCCTGCATGACTTCGGAAATCTGCTGAATGCTTGAGGCTATTTCGTTGGTCGTCGCAGTTTCTTCTTCTGCTGACACAGCGATCTGATTAATCTCGGCAGTTACTTTATTAATCTGGCTAAGGATATCCTTCAACGCGTCACCCGATTTGGCCGCCTCGGTGGTGCCCTTATCTACGTCATTCACCCCTTCCTCCATGGATATGACCGCCTTTTTCGTTTCTGCCTGCATGGACTGAATGGTTTCCCGGATCTCGTTCGTTGCTTCGCTCGTTCTTTCCGCCAGTTTCCTCACTTCATCAGCAACAACGGCAAAACCTCTCCCGTGTTCTCCCGCCCGGGCCGCCTCAATTGCAGCGTTCAGGGCAAGGAGGTTTGTCTGGTCAGCCACATCATTAATGAGGCCAACGATCTCGCCGATTTGATCTGATCTTTGCCCAAGATTTTCGATGATTTTCGCTGAGCTTCTAACTCTGTCATTTATACGGTTCATGACGTCGATTGTTTCCGTTATGATTTTTTCACCCGCATTAGCCGACTCACTTGCCTTCTCGGAACTCTTTACCGCTACGACACAGTTATGGGCAATCTCTGATGATGTTTTACTCATCTCTTCACTCGCCGCAGCAACAGAATTTACCTGCATGGCAGCTTCTTCGACACCGGTTGCCATATGTTCTGTGGCCGTATCGAGCATGGTCGCTGCAGAGGAAACATCACCACTACTTTGCGCAACCTGTCTGATGGTATCCTGGAGCGTTCCGGCGAGGAGATTGAAATCGTTTACCATTTCCCCGATCTCATCAGAAGAGGTAATTGAAATTCTTCCGGTCAGGTCTCCCTTGGCAACGCGTTGAATCACATCGGCGGTGTCTCTGATTGGAGAAAGTATAACTGACCTCATTTTCAAACTGATAAGCAAGGGGAAAATAATAGCCGCAATAAACACAGCGATCGAGACAAGTAACACAAATTTAAAGGTTTTTACCGATGAATCGTATTGATCCCTGGCAAGTTTCTTTTCAAGGGTAATGAGGTTATCTGCACGTTCACTGATCATGCCGGATAGATTATCGGCAACATTGACAATTGTATTGCTGTCTGCGCCTTCCTTGGTAATGTCCTGTGCAAGTTCGTTATACTTTGAAAGTAAATCAATTACCTCCTGAAAGGTCCTTTGCTCATCTTTTGTCAATTCATGGCTTTTAAGCAATTGCTGCATTGCTATAGAAAGAGTCTTTATTGATTCCGTTTGCTGGTCGGCAACATAATTTATTTTTGGTTCCGGTGCTTTGGCCGCAACCAATCCCTGTAATTTATACATCTGTCCTTGTATCTGGTTCAGTTTTATAATAATGTCCGCTGTGGACTGGTAATAACCAAACCTTTTGTTAACCACATCGTCCATTGCAGCCTTTTGTTCGTAAAAACCGAAATATGCCACAAGACCAAAAATAATAAGACATACGACTGCAATGAAAGGCGATATAAGCAGTTTTTTTGTTAACTTAAGGTTTCTGAGCCACGTTTCCATGATTGGACTCCTTTCAAATACCTTCAGGTTATCCGGCACCTCACTATTATGGTTTGGTCCGAAATGCGCCTTTCCTGTCTGTATATATATTGTCGGTAATTTTATCCAATTTCTTAAGAAACATCTGAAATCTTTATATTTTCACAATAAATTATCGAACTAAGTCAACTATCAGAGAATTCGTAATTTATTTCAATTGACCTTTTTATTAATTCCGAATTTGTCCTTAAATGGTATGTTGCGTTTCCTGAAGTAAACCCTTGCGAGACAAGACAGCTTGACTTTTGCCTCACGCAGAAGGTTCGGAATAGCATGGGAGCATAAAAAACTCCGCACGGCGGACAAGGAGGGGTGGCTCCACCGGGCTTATGCCCGTGGAGGAAGTGACTCAAGCCCCCGTAACTGGAGCTACAGGGACTCAAGGCAGTATGCTTGCGAAAGAAATCCCGACATGGCGCTTGTTCAAATGACAAATCCGGCTGAATCCTTTTTATCGTGATAATGCATTGAATATAGTGAGAAAACTTCCTGGCAAGAATCGAAATAGTCATCCATCAGCGCGATAAGCTATTTCCAAAATACGATCAATACGAAAAGTGCGCTTTTCACCACGGAGACGGCAGTAAGCCTGGAGGCCCTCAAATGTTTTGCCCTTGTATACCATTTTTGCGACGGCAATAGGGTGAATTATCCGTGTCGATTTTGTATCGTCCGGCTTCAGATAGATTACCTCCAGATCAATACTCCGCTTTATGGCGTCGTCAATGATTTCGCGTTTTTCGTCCATGCCGGTTGTTTCGTCGGCTTTCCGGTATTTGAGATTTGTAAGGAATTTAACAACCCGCCAGTCCATGCGGATATGATTCTTCGTGATTTCTTTCGTGAGCACAATGCCGTCAAAGCTCGTGCATCGGCTCAGGGCCACGTAGACCTGTCCATGTGCAAAAGCGCCCCGACCAATATCAATGATAACATTATCGAAGGTTTTGCCCTGGCTTTTATGGATCGTAACGGCCCAGGCGAGACGGAGCGGATACTGGGTAAAAGAACCGGATTTTCGCGTCGCAATCTGTTTCGTAGATCTGTCATAGAGGTATTCGAATATCTCCCACGTATGATTCGTTACCGGCACAATACTACCACCCCTAAGTTCCACGAGGATTGTCTTCTCCCCTTCATCACTCTCTCCTATTCCCACGACTATGCCGAGAGTGCCGTTCACCCATCGTCCGAACCTGTCATTATTGACCAGCATAACCTGGGCCCCCGTCTTGAGTTTCAGAGCCTCTTCGGCGGGGAGGGAAGAGCGGTCGAACCTGCCGCTGATGACCCCACCGAATTCCATGGCATCTCCCGGCAACCCATCAAGTTTTTTTAGATTCCGTTCTGCCGCGAGATCATTTGTGCTTGTGAGCGTAATATAAAAATCATCGTCAGGAGGTGTATAGCCCTGTCGAACATTTTTGTTGAGCCTTTCGATATCTTCATTGTCGCATGTTCTATTCCGGATAGTATTGAGGAGCGCTATGAAATCAGGTTCTGTTTGCCGATAGACTTTTTCCAATTCTATGAATTCAATGTCGAAGTCTGTTTCTTTGAAAACCTGCGCTGAAAAGAAATAAGGTGTTTCGTAACGGTGACTGAATATCTCCTTCTCTTTTGTTGTTACTACCGGCGGGAGTTGATAAAGGTCGCCGATAAAAATCATCTGAATACCACCGAACCATTTCTTTCGTTTGGGGCCGTTGAGACGGAGAAATTTTTCCACACAATCGAGAAGGTCTGCCCGCACCATGGAGATTTCATCAATAATGATAGCGTCAAGCCCCTTGTAAAGTCTGCTGTCTTCTCCACCCACTTTTTTGATTTTTTCAGGTGTAATATTCGGTTTAAAATTAAAAAATGAATGAATTGTCTGGCCGTCAATATTGAGTGCCGCCACCCCTGTAGGCGCGAGGATGGCTACTTCCTTATCTGTGGTCCCTCGAAAATAGTCGAGGAGCGTTGACTTGCCTGTTCCTGCCTTTCCGGTAATAAAGACATGTTCATCTGTATTCTCCATGATATCGAGTGCCTTTTGAAATTGAGGATTTATATCTATCATGCTTCGCCTGTAATGAGATTTCATGAGATGTTCATTCCTGTGACATTTTTCATATTCACTGCACAGAAGGCTCAATGGTGACCTTACCCTTTGTCGCGTCAAGCTGCGCGCCGGCACCCATGGGGATGGTCAGTTTTTTCGCAACATGGCCAAACTGCAACCCAAAAATACAGGGTATATTCAGAGGAACGATACGATCTTTGATGATATCCATGAGCGTGACGCCGTATTTTTCATAGGCATCACGCTTGAGATATCTGCACCTTGGAAAAGCGCCGAAGATAATTCCTTTTGCCTCCTGCAATTTACCGGAAAGTGTTAACTGCGTGAGATATCTGTCGATGCGGTGAGGTTTTTCATCAATATCCTCAAAAAAGAGAATCCTGCCTTTTGTTTCCAATTCGTGCTTTGTACCCAGCGTAGCTGCTACTATTGACAGGCATCCCCCTGTTAATATGCCTTTGACTGTTCCTTTGCATAAGATGGTGATTTCCCTGCCCACCGGATTTATGAATGTGATTTTATTTTCTTTTTCATTGAGCACAGAAAGAAGATTATCCATGGTATATCGGTTTACGCCTTTCCCGAAGTCCGTGGAAACCATGGGGCCATAGAACGTTATGAGTCCCGTTTCATTTAGTATGGCAATCTGGAGTGTCGTAATGTCGCTGTAGCCTACAAAGATCTTTGGATTTTTTTTGATAACGGAAAAATCAATATAGGGGAGAATATGTGAGGTGCCTGTACCGCCCCGATTGCAAAAAATCGCCTTGATTGATTTATCCTGAAACGCCCTGTTGATATCGTCGGCACGTTTTTTTGCCTCTCCCGCGAAAAAAAGATGTTTTTTATGAGCATATCTGCCTTCAACAATTTCAAAGCCCATTTCTTGAAGAACGCTCTTACCACGGTCATAATATGTTTCCGTCAATGTAGGCGAAGCAGGTGATACAACACAGATTTTATCGCCTCGCTTCAGAGCCTTCGGTTTTACAACATGCATGAGGCGAATCTATCACAGTCAGCCTTTTCCTGCAAGTTGAAAAAACATAATATTTTTCTGGATTGTCTTTGTTCTTTTGGTTACACTGCCTGTAGTTCCATGCTTAGCGAAGGCATGAAGACAATGTTGAATGCCTTCTTGATATCGGCCTAATTTTTCTCTATTTTTCCAGGCGCGACAATGGGAAACTCATTGCCCGATAAAACATGAATTCGTCAAGGCGTTTCAGAAAAAATAAACAGAAGATGGCATCTCAATCTCCACAAGGACAAGCGGATAATAACGACATTCTCCTCGTTCATCTCGGCGGCCTTGGTGATACCTGTCTTTCTGAATCTCTCTTTTTTTCTTCCCAAAAACATTTCGGAAACTGCCTTATCGGTCTTGGCAACAAACGGTTTCTAAGTCTTTTTGAAAAATATTTCTTGCGAGTAGAAGGTGTGGAATCGAGGAAATGGCTCTATCTCTTTTCAGATAAACTCGTTGGTCCGCGATGGAAACAGATTATCTTCATCGGGAAAGACCGCGAGGGTATACTGAGAAATCGCTGGCAAAAATATTCGGAAGAAAAGCTTATCTTCATCGATATGTATCCTGAAAAAACCTTTTCGACAGAAGCAACGCTTGACCCTGAAAACATACGAAAAATACATATTGAGGACTACCAACTTTCACAATTAGCTCTGGCCGGCGTTGAGCCTTTCAAAAAGACAATCCCTTCGAAAAAATCATCGAGAATAATCCTTTATCCTGAAAAGGGCTTTGAAAAAGAGAAATGGCATTTTAACAATTTTCTCGCACTTCACAAATCACTGGTTGCGAGAGATTTCGATGTGACCGTCCTTGAATCGCTCGGTTTAACTCTCAATATCGAGTCCAAAGTATCTCTTCAAAAACTAACAGAAATAAAAATCTTTTTCTCCGAAGGCGGTATATTTGTATCCAACGACTCCGGCATGGCCCATCTGGCTGGAGTATCAGGTCTTTTCACCATTACCATCTTTACCGGTTTTGACCCTGCCATCTGGCATCCGAGAGGTAACAATATATCGCTTTTGCAGGGGCAGGGAGTTTTCGACCCGTCTTACCTTGAATCAATTATTTTGAACGTAATAAACAACACCGAATCCTAAGATCTTTAAGAAAAAATTGCCATTGAACCGTTAGCGGTGTTAGAATTACCTCATAATGGCTTACGTTGCAGATGTATATTTAAGCGAAGTACTGAAAAAAGATGTTATTGACCAGTACGGGAAAAAAATTGGTGCTCTCTGGGATATGACAATTATCCCGGGGGCTAAATCTCCCAGCGTTGTCAAGCTCATTATTAAAACCAGAAAACAGCTCTATGAATTTCCCGTTGATTTTCTTAACCTCTTTAATCGTTACGTTATCACCGTAACGGTAACAGAAGACTTGCTCAAGCCTTACGAACTGAAAGAAGAAGATATTCTCATTAAAAAACATATTCTTGACAAGCAGATACTTGATGTCAACGGAGCAAAAATTGTTCGTGTTAATGATCTGAAGCTCGGTGAAAGCGATGGCGCGATTTGTGTTATGGGGATTGATGTCGGTCTCAACGGCATACTCAGGAGAATCGACGGCGGCAGGACCGTTCAGAACACTTTCTCGCTATTTAACAAACCTATTAAGGAACATATCATTGACTGGGGTTTCCTGCAGACAATCGACCCTGATCTCAGGAATCTTACTTTGAATGTGGCGAGAAAACAGCTTAGCGAGCTCCATCCTTCAGACCTTGCCCAGATACTGACGGACATACCGCCTGAACAAGTTACGGAAATCCTCTCTTCAGTGGACGATGAACTGGCCGGAGAGGCGCTGCATGAAGTCTCTGCGGAAGTAAGAGAAAAAATCCTGAAAGAAATGGACAAGGAAACCATTTCTGACATTCTTGAAGAGATGCCCCCCGATGAAGCCGCTGATTTGCTGGGAGACATGCCCGAAGAAACATCACAGGAACTCCTGTCCCTCATGGAGATAGAGGATGCCGAAGAGGTGAAGGATCTCCTCAGCTACGAAGATGACACAGCCGGTGGCCTCATGACAACAGAACTTCTTGATTTCTCTCCCGATATGACTGTCGATGAGGCACTTACAAACATGCGGCTTCTTGTTCCGGACGTTGAATTTATCTATTATATTTACGTAGTCGATAACGACGATCATCTGCTTGGAATTGTCTCATTAAGAAGAGTTTTGACAAGTCCTCTGGATTCGAAATTATCCGATCTCATGACAAAGAATGTGAAGTACGTCCACCCTGACGCAGAAATGAAAGAGATTGCTCAGCTTATCTCAAAATATGATTTTATTGCCGTTCCAGTCCTTGATGAAGAAAAAAAGATTCTTGGTGTCATTACCGTCGATGATGTCATCGATCTTTATGTACCAAATCCAACACGCCGCAAGAAAAGAAAGGCCTTTCAATAGGAATTTACCGGACTTTTTTTCAAATAAGATAAATATCCTTACGGGGAATTTTTTGGGATTTCTCATGGGGGGGTGAAACATATCTAATCCAGAGTTTTAAGTTAATCTCAACTAAAATGGGAAGTTACCGGCATACAAGGCTAAAAGATTTGTGTTGACAGTGCCGCTAATATTGGATTAAGATTAAAATAATGGTCGGCACCGACTGTTAACAAATATTAAATTATATATTCAAGAAGGGTCAAGAGGAGGTAACATGAAATCCAGCCGGAAAAAAAGCTTTATTATGCTAATGTTATTCGTTTGCGTGACATCTTTCCTGTTATTGAGTATGCATCCAATGTATGCCGCTGAAGCAAAAAAAGCGGCACCGCAGTTAAAACCCCAGTACGGAGGAATTCTAAAAATTGCCGAAAACCAGGATGGCGCGTCAATCGGGTACCCGCCGAGACTTTTTCCGGTTGTCAGTATGAGGCAGGCTGCCCCCGTCCTTGAACCGCTCTTTCGTAATGACGCAGCAGGCAAACCAATGCCCTGGCTGGCAACAGGATACAAAGAGAATATCGCCGATAGAACCATTACTCTCATGATCAGAAAGGGGGTTAAGTTCCATGATGACACAGATTTCAACGGAGAGGCTGTAAAATGGAACCTTGATCTGGCTAAAACTGCCAAAGCCGCCGGAACAGAAAAAATTAAATCTGTCGATCTTATCGATCCTTATATGGTACGCATTAATCTCACGGAATGGGATAACACAGTAATTGGTAATCTTGCCCAGTCTATGGGCCTCATGATTTCACCGACAGCATTTAAGAAAAATGGTGAAGAATGGGCCGCGAAGAATCCTGTCGGCACGGGTCCTTTCCAGTTTGTGAGCTGGGAAAAAGACGTTAAAACAGTTTATAAAAGATTTGACAAATACTGGCAGACGGGTAAACCATATCTCGCGGGAATAGAATGGAATATCGTTCCTGATCCGCTTACACGAATAATGAGCTTCAAGAGGGGTGAGATGGATGTTGCGCTCTCTATTGCAGCGAAAGATATGGGTGCCCTCGCGAAAGAAGGTTTCATCGTTGATCGCCGCCCTCCTCCTTCCGGGGTACTTTGCATGGCCCCTGACGCCGCAAATCCAAGTTCGCCTTTCGCGAATATTAAAGTGCGCCAGGCAACACAACACGCTATAGATACGAAGGCAATTGCTCAATCGATCTTCTACGGCGAAGCTGAACCGGCCAACCAGTGGATATACAAAGGGCACTGGGCCTATAATCCGGCGCTGAAAGGTTATCCGTATAACCCTGCCAGGGCAAAACAGCTTTTGAAAGAGGCCGGTTATCCCAATGGATTTAAGACAAAATTGACTTATCTTATCTCTACAGGAGCTGAAAACGATAAGCTCATGGCCGCGGTCCAGGGTTATCTCCAGGCGGTCGGCATTGAAGCGCAGCTTGACCCTATTCAGCGCGCCCGTTGGAACCAGCTCGCGATTCAGGGTGGAAAATGGGAGGGCCTCATGTGGGCCGGTGTTTCACCAAATCCCGATGTGGCTGCAGTGCTTGCTACGAGATACGGTAACACCGGGTCATATGCCTCAATGCTCTATCCTGACGAATATCTGAAAGCGGTGAGAAACGCTGTCACCGCTCCAAGTAATAAGAAAGTTGAAGCTACAAAAGAAGCAATGAAATTATTGACGGAAAAACACGTCCTGCTTATCGTCTTCTCAACAATGCCTGACGCGGCTGTAAGCAGAAAGACCATTCACAATCATGGACTCTATGGAAATCCAAATCCCGGCTGGTGGACGCCGGAAGAGGTGTGGATAGAAAATAAATAGAGGTATTATGCCGATTATTCCAAAAACAAACAGGAGAGAGCAGCAATTAGAAATGCTTCCATCGGATTACCGGCATGTAATTGATAAACTTGTCGTCAGAACACCACGGATTGAAAAGATGCGATATCTCTTCTATAACAGTCCGGTCAGGATATGTCCTCAGCGGTCTCACCTCGCAACGCTGTCTTGGAGAGAAACTGGGGGTGAGCCTCTCCATCTGCGGCGCGCTAAGCTTTTTGCCAGGATCTGTGACGGCATAGACATCTCCATATTTGATCATGAGTTGATCGTGAGTTCTCAGACACCTTATTTCCGTGGTGTTGGCCTTCAGCTTGATTTTAATCCCCTTGTCGGTCTCGAACTGGAAAGTGGAGACCGCAGGTTAAGGGCAGAGCAGACAGAGGGATTGATCTCCGATGAAGATCTTGCCACTATTATTGAAGACAGTCATTACTGGCAAGGAAAGAGCCCCGGAGAAATTACCCTGCAAACCATTAGGGAAGAATTAGGTTCTTTCTACGATGATATCTCGTACGCCTTCATGAAACCTTATGGGACCTTTACGAACTTTGCTCCCGACGCGGACTATGACAAGGTAATGCGCATCGGGCTGAAAGGCATCCTTGCTGAAATTGACGAAGAGATTAAAACCCTTGGTTTTACGTCCCCTGAAGACGGGAGAAAGTTTCAATTTCTCAAAGCGGCAAAGATCTGCTGCGAAGCGCAGATCAGGCTCGCCCGGAGGTACGCGCAGAAGGCACGGGAGATGTCCGTTACAGAAACAAATGAGCTGAGAAAGAAGGAACTGAAAACCATTGCGGAGATCTGCGATTACGTGCCGGAGAATCCACCGCGGTCTTTTTGGGAGGCCCTCCAGGCAGTACGGTTTATCCATCTGGGTCTTTATCTGGAGGATGGCAGCGGTGCCGGAGCTTCCCTTGACCGGATTGATCAGTATCTCTATCCCATATACAGGGCTGATCTTGACGAAGGCAGGCTGATCCGCGAGGAAGCGACAGAGTTGCTGGCAGCTTTCTGGGTCAAGATAGCTGCCACTGATCGCATTCCACCGGGCCTTGTCAAAACATCTGGCGCGGGTTATGTGCAGTCACGGGCAATACTGGGAGGCGTGGATCGTGAAGGAAGAGATGCCTGCAATGAGCTGACTTACCTCATACTGCACGTGGCAGGCGAAATGAATATGGACCTTCCCCTCTATATGCGCTGGCACCGAGGAATTAGCAGGGACATCATGCTCAAAGCCGTTTGGACGAATACCCGTGTCGGATCGGAGCCTGCTTTCCACAACGATGAACAGATTATTCCCGGTCTCGTTGCCGATGGCGCTTCGCTGGAGGACGCAAGAGATTACGTGCTCCGGGGTTGTTCTCATCCCTATCCTTACGGCAGTGTCTACGGTACCGTGCACCAATTTTTCAACGGTGCTAAAGTTCTTGAACTGGTTATGTATGACGGCTATGATCCCATAAGCGGCAAACAGATAGGCATAAAAACTGGTGATCCACACACATTCACTTCCCTCAAGGACTGGACGGATGCCTTCCAGAAACAGTGGGAACACGTGTGCGATATACTGATCCGCGCCTTCAATCTTGGCGAACTGACGCAGATGCAGCTCTACAGTCAGCCATTTGTGTCGGCTTTAACTGCTGACTGTATAAAAAAAGGGCTTGACGTACATGAAGGCGGAAGCCGTTACAACCAATTTGCTGCTGACATCATGAATAAGATTTACGCAGATATAGCAGATTCTCTTACGGCTATCGACGAACTTGTCTATAAACAGCATAAGCTGACCATCGATGATATAATAGTAGCCTGTGCAGACAATTTTTCCGGTGAGAAAGGCGAAAAAATACGCCAGCTTCTCGCGGGTGCCCCCAAATTCGGCAATGACCTCGGTAGACCTGAGGAGATATACCGCCAATTGAATGACCGGGCAGCCGCTTTTAATTCTTCACGTAAAGGGTATTTCGGTTACCCCAGACGGGATACGCGTCTCGGTGGCGCTGTTCACATGGCCCATGGTCAGGCGGTTGGCGCTCTGCCCAATGGCCGCAAATCCGGTATGCCGCTTGCCGATGGCGGGATTTCCCCTTGCGCGGGCTGTGACAGGAGTGGCCCGACAATAACGCTGCGTTCCGTGGCGAGAGCTCTTGACTTCACGAAAAACCGATCTGCCGTGTTGAATCAGAAAATACCTGTAAGTCTCCTGCGAACCCACGAACAAATGGACAGGTTTGTTGATCTCATTGAAACCTATTTTGCCGAATACAACGGTTACCAACTTCAGTGGAATATGCAGGACCGTTCCGTATATTTAGACGCAAAGGAAAATCCGGAAAAACACAAAGATCTTATCGTGCGTGTCGGCGGATTCAGCGCTTATTTCATTGAGCTTGATCCGCTGCTACAGGATCAGATAATCGCCAGGACCGAGCAGCAATTTGATAACTGACGAAACATCTCCCCGGTTAACAAGAATCAATAGTGTTTGGCATGCCCGTCCCATGACAGGCATCGACCTCGGAGTTTGGCAATACAGCTTTGATAGGGAGAAAACGTGGGAAGATTGCAAAACAAGGTCGCTATTATCACGGGGGCCGGTTCCGGGATAGGCCGTGGTGTTGCGCTTTTATTCGCCAAAGAAGGCGCCCGTGTGGTTGCGGCTGATATTGACGTTGAAACTGGTAAGGAAACCGTGAAGCTCATCCGGGATATAAGCGGTGAAGCTGTCTTCATGCGGGCCGATGTATCTGAAGCATCAGATGTTGAAGCGATGGTAAAATTCACCGTGAAAACTTACGGGGAACCTGCTGTCTTGTGCAATAACGCGGGGATCATGGCTGTCGAACCAGAATTGCTGAGTGATCTCTCTGAGGAAGCCTGGGAACGCACTATTAAGACGAATCTGAACAGTGTTTTCCTCTGCTGTAAATATACGCTGCCTGAGATGATGGGCGCCGGGGGAGGGTCTATTATAAACATATCATCTATTGCGGCTGTAAAAAGATCTCCCAATTATGCATATGCTGCTTCAAAAGGGGGAATCGTTGCTTTCACGCAATCGCTGGCGCTTCAGTACGGCAAGTATAATATAAGGGCAAATGCGGTCTGCCCGGGTTCTATTACGACACCGGCAACGGAAAAATCACGGCTGGAGAGGCCGTCTAATGTTGAGCTGGCAGCGAGAATACTCAAGAAAGAAGGCACACCGGAAGATATTGGTCACATTACTGTCTATCTCGCATCCAATGAATCAGCCTATGTCACGGGGTCAGTATTCGTGATCGATGGGGGTTCCCTTCGGGGGTAAAAAGATGAGCTATCTCGTTACCGGTGGAACAGGTTTTATCGGTATCCAAATTGTGCGTCTCCTCATCGATCATGGCAGGCAAGTCGTCATCTTTGATATATCACCAGATCAAAAACTGCTTAATGAGGTTGCGGGAACATTCGATAGGAATCAGGCAATTGTCTTTGCCGGCGATATTGCCGACACCGCCCAGATAGAAAAAGCGTGCAAAGAACATGGTGTGGAAAAGATAATTCATACCGCCGCCATTATCGGCGGAGGAAACCCGCGGTTGACCACACGGGTAAACTGTGACGGGACAGTGAGTATTTTTGAAGCGGCACGCCGGTTGAGCTTAAAGAAGGTAGTCTTTGCGAGCAGCATTGCTGTCTTTGGTCCGCAGGACAGATATCGGGAAGAGTATATACCTAACGATGCACCCCATTTTCCATCATCTGTATACGGCGCCACAAAGTCTTTCTGCGAGTCGTGTGGAAGATTCTATTTTTTAAACTTTGGTATCGATACTGTTGCCATACGTCTTCCCCATATATACGGACTAGGACGAACACGGGGTATAGGCCGTCAGATTGATGATGAACTTTTTGTCAAGCCGGTCTTACTGGGTATTCCGGGGAGGGTCCCTTACGGCGATGATATACACAACTGGCTCTACGTTGAGGACGCTGCACGGGCTCTTGTCATTGCTGCAGAGGCAGAAACCACCGAAACGAGGGCCTTTACCGCGGGCGGTGACATCCGTTCAACATCTGAAGTGGCTTCATATATTAGAAAGCGGGTGCCAGAGGCTGATATTACTCTTTTGCCGGGTTACTTTACAAATCCGTATAAATTCGACACTACCTTAATCAGAGATGAGTTAGGCTTCAGCCCCAGATGGACTATTGAGCGCGCGCTCGACAGAATTATTAATCATCTCCTCGAGCAGAGGAAACCGCTTTCATGAGTTTGAACATATTTTTTTAGATCTGAACATACGATTGTCTATTATCAACGCAGAGTACGATACACAGCTTACGATTTATCTGAAAATACGCATTTAAATTTACTTTAAGGGGGAATGAGCAGGGACAGATCAAATTGAGCTTTTGCTTCTGACCAATGCTTATGCATAGTCAGAAATACAATCGGTATTTTCTATGATAAGGGTATAGATGTTGGACTAATTGCTCATGAGGAGGTATAAGCGATGAATATAGCTACAGGCGTTGAAATGCTCGACATACCGGCAGAAATTCGCGGAACACAGACTTTAATCCATCCGATGCTGATTTGGGATGATCAGACAACGGTCCTCGTTGACGCTGGATTTCCCGGCCAGGTTCCGGAGTTCCGGAGAGCAATCGCAGAAGCAGGGGTATGTTTTGATGGAATCAATAAAATTATTATCACTCACCATGATCGTGACCATACAGGGAGCCTGCGTGCTATCCTGGCTGAACTGCCCCGGAAGGTGTCGGTGTTGGCACATGAAGAAGAAAAAGCGTACATCGAAGGGCGTATCCCACCTTTCAAGGCTACCCTTGCTAATGCCCCCGATAGTCCCTATCCTCCAGAGATAAAAACCGCATTTCTAACACAAATGTTTGACTATTCTGATTTCGCGGTCAATGTTCATAAGACTCTTAAAGATGGTGAGGGCTTGCCGTTCTGTGGAGGAATTACAATTATTCATACTCCAGGTCATACACCCGGCCATATATGTCTTTATCTCCGTCAAAGCAAAACGCTTATCGCTGGTGATGCCCTTTTAGTTGAAGGTGGTAAACTGGGTCTGCTTCCAAAGTTCGCGAGTTTCGATTGGCATCTTGCGGTCAGGTCTTTGGATAAGGTGGCCGG
>CAZXVZ010000007.1:25998-36202 GCA_964644085.1 uncultured Syntrophus sp.
GTTGCCGTAGCATCTTTGAGATACAAGACTTCACAATTGCCGTCATCCGCCGCATACATGTTCTTTAACTGGGGGTGCGCATCCAGCATTGCCTGTCTGGCTTCGATTCTGTCATCCTCAACAGCAACAGCTTCCACGCGAATCCATTTGCGATCCGTCATGGCACAGATTTCTATCCTGGGATTCTTCGCGATTTGTTTCGCGACATTTTTGATTTTTCCGGTTTGGAAATAGAGCCTTTTCTCAAAGATCAGCAGGGACCCGAATGGTCGTACTCTGGGTTGGTCACCGTCCATTGTCGCGATAAAATAGCTACCACACTTTTTTATGAACTCGTATACTTCTTCCATGAATATTTCCTCCCTTTTTTTATTGGCGTTCCATCCGTTATTTTAAAAAATCAGAAGAGCAAAAATCAATTATAAATGCTGTGTGGCCGACCCCTTCATGTTCAGCAAAAGGGTCGGTCATGCTATGGTTTTTTCAATCCCTTATGCCGGAATCATCAGGGATAATTCTATCGCGCGGGTCACGCACTATTCTAATCTCTGCATCAAAAATAGTGCAAAACAGACGCTCTGACAGGACTTCCTTGACATTGTTCCCCAGGTCCACGATATACTGTCCGGGCATGACAATCGTTCTGCCATCATCAATAGTAGCGCACCCTCCAAGTTCTTGCACTCCGTCAATCTTGACACCCGGGAAATACTGCGTTGCCTCAATTTCATTTCTTCTCTTATATGTGGCCATCGTTTCCTCCGATTTTTTTCAAATCAGCCACAGGCATTGCCTGTTTCTATAGATGTCAATCATATATTCCTCACAATAATCCTTCCAAAGAGCGGCCCTATTACCCATCGCATAAGAGGTAGGAAAAGCGGTGTGAATCGTTGGTCAAGTGCTTTTTTATAGTCCCGGACACAATCGTCAAACGTCCTTTTCTGAAATTCAAGAATAGCCTGTGATTTTTCCGTATCGTACCAATCCATGGGCGCGGGATATGTATTAAACCGTTCAGCAGGTGGCATAGGGAATCCCAAAATCTTCATGATGACCTCCACCCGGTCCCGGTGGAGCATACGGCAAACAGGGCCTCCCGTTATTACAAATATATTTCCATTGGCCTTATCAAAATATTTTACTGCGTTTATGATTGCCGTTGCCGTATCTTCGGGATGAACAATCTCGATCCGGTTATCAAGGGGTATACGGAACATATACCGCAGTTCATTCCGCGAAAATATCTGGTTCTGCCAGTGGGTACCGAGTCGCAAAATAACATAATCAATACCCGATGTTTCAATGAGCCTTTCGGCTTGATGTTTTGTCTCGGCGTATTCGCCTTTCGGCTTTTGTATGTATTGATCAACATCGAGCGGGGCTGCCGCATCCGGAGACGGGCCGAAAACTGCTATAGATGACGTATAGACGAGAGGTATTTTTCTTTTTTCCTTTTTTATCGCTTCAATGATATTCCGCGTTCCGCCGATATTAACTTTCTCTGCCATTGCTCTATTGGCTGTGGTATGGACAGTAAGCAGCGCGGCCATGTGGATCACGGCATCTGCGCCCCGAAGCGCTCCGGCAATGGAATCGGGTATCGTAATGTCACCTGTTATAATATCAGCAGCACCAGCAAAATGTTTCAGGTTTTTTCTTGTCATTTCCGTATCAAGATCAAATATGGATACCTGAAAACCATTTTTCAAAAGGGCACTGCAGACATCAATTCCTAATCTGCCGGCTCCGCCGGTTACAAGCACGCGCATAGGGAGTCCCTCGCCGGAAAAATTACTTTCTGCATCTTATAAGGAAACACTGCATTCAATACCCTGACCACCAAGGACGCGGCAGGCATTTTCACTATCCGCTGATGTGGCAGCCGGTCTTTCACCCATTGTGTATGTTTTTCCTGTTGCCACGTACTTACCCCTGCCGAATTGATGGTATGGCATCAACTCAATGGAGGGATGACCAATACTATGAAGAAAATTTGCCAGGGCGGTGAGATTTTTGTCATCGCTGTTTATACCCGGTATAAGCGGCATCCGGAAACGGATATCGCTGCCAGATGAAGCAAGAAGTCTCGCATTATTTAGAATACGATCATTCTTTCTCCCTGTTGCCACGTAATGTCTATCGGGATCCATCAGTTTCAGATCAAAGAGAACAAGATCAACCTCTTTAATCAGACGGTTGAAAAAACGATTATTGACATATCCGCTTGTCTCAATCGCAGTATGGATACCCGCTTCTTTGCATCCTTTCAGTATTGCCATGAGAAACGATGGGTGTATGCAGGGTTCGCCGCCGGAGACTGTAACCCCTCCGCCTGATCTTGCGTAGAAAGGAGCATCCTTCGCCACATCTTCGACTACTTCTGACGCACTCATCCGCTTCCCATAAATTGTCAGAGCGCCCCTGACGCAAACTGGAACACAGGCACCGCAATCGGAGCAGAGCTGCCGGTCAATTATAATGGTATTTTTTTCCCTGTTTAGGGAGAGCGCCTCTTTCGGGCACACAGGTATGCATTCACCACATCCATTACACAGAGTCTGACGAAATGCCAATTCGGGGTTACGGTCCATCGATTCCGGATTACAACACCAGCAGCAGGCAAGCGGACAACCTTTTAGAAAGACAACTGTTCTAATGCCCGGTCCGTCATGGATGGAATAGTGCTGAATATTGAAGACTATGCCCGCGGGTTGGTCTTTCATCTGCCTTCTTTGATAGCATTCTCTGTTTATAATATCAGCCTGTTGCGCAACAGGACCGGTCAAATACCTGTTCTGTCCTGGCAATGATCTCGTCCTGAAGGAGCGGGTCAAGCTCAACAAAATAGGCGCTGAACCCGCCTACTCTGACCAACAGATTTTTGTACAGTTCGGGGGTTGCCTTCGCGGCGAGATACGTATCACGGTCTTCTATGTTCCATTGTATCTGATATCCGTTGTAATCCCTGAAAAACGTCTCAATGAGATCTACGAAAAGGTTCATATGATCTGCCGTCTTAAGCAGGGCTTTCGATATTTTCTGGTTTAACACGGCAGAGCGATTTGTGGTGTAATCAAGTGCCTTCGCGGCAGATCTCATGGTAACGGTCGGCCCATTAACATCACATCCCGCACACGGGGAGATGCCTCCATCGGCAAGTGGGGTTCCTGCCTTTCTCCCGCTCGGCAAGGCCCCGACCACTCTTCCCATAGAACTGTGCACTGCCCCTGCAAGTCGTGTATCCCTCTTAACATATCCGAAGGGGCCTTTTATTGACCGGCAGTTATTCTCAGCGTGCTCATTGAGGCGGCGATAAAACTGTTCAGGTTCGCCGGAATCGTTGCCATACTTCGGAGCGGCAGCAAGCATGGCCCGAATCTGTTCCCCTCGCTTTCCTTCAAAACTATTCGCGCAGGCTTCGAGGATTTCATCGATTGTCAGTTTCGCCTTTTTGTAAACGAGTTCACTAATTGCCGCGAGTGAATCAGCAGAGTCTGCGTAAATTTTATTATAGAAATCACCCGTAAATTGAAGGTATCTGCTCCCGCCCTCATGGAGGGACTTCCCATTCTTGATGCAATCGGCAAAGAGCGCGGAAACGAAAGGCTGGCTGTACAGTTGCATCTGTACCAATTCACCCAACCTGAAACCTTTCATTAAGATATTATACATGTAGTCCCACTGTTTTTCGAATGCAACAATCCAGTCGTCGATTGATTTGAATGCCCGCGGATCACCGGTCCGGACTCCCAGAAACTTGCCTGTTCGCGGGTCGAGACCATCATTCATCACCAGTTCGAATACCTTGCCGCCATTGACAAAATGATAGGTGCCGTATACGGCGCCATAAGGATACGGATGAGCACATCCATGAAGGTCATAATCACGGGCATCCTCCAGAGAGGCGCCATCAGCCACAAGCCCCACGATTGTCTGTTCATCGTTGTGGAATCCCGGCTCAGATCCGATCCTCTGGTTCACCCATGCGGCCTTTAACATAATGTCCTTGTCCATGCCGCTATGCCATCGGAGATAGAGGGGCAGGCCTATTCCGCAATGTCCGGCCGTATGAAGCATGAGGTACGTAAGTTCGTTACACGCGTCATTTCCCGCGCGATCAACCCCTCCGAGGATGGCCCGTGTATTCAGATACCCTGAACCGCTGATCTTGATACCGGCCACCTGAATCGAATCCATAGAGGCCACCTTAACAAAGAAAGCTGAGAGCAGCTCGCAGGCGGTTTCCCGGGTTATCTTTCCTTTTTCAAGATCATTTCTGTAGAAGGGATAGAGATACTGGTCCGGCCTCTGGAGAGAAGCTCCGCTTCCATTTCCC
Organism: uncultured Syntrophus sp.; assembly: GCA_964644085.1. Lineage (GTDB taxonomy): Bacteria > Desulfobacterota > Syntrophorhabdia > Syntrophorhabdales > Syntrophorhabdaceae > PNOF01. The sequence goes on from CAZXVZ010000007.1 coordinate 30,338, forward strand.
TCTTCCATATAAATGCAGAGGTGGATAAATCGAACACTCTGTAACGCCTCCCAGAAGTCCCTCGGCGGATTTTCCGGCACATGCTCACACACTTCGGAGATCTTCTGCAATTCAATTTTCCTTCCCGCATCCATTTCCTTACTCGCCATCTCACGGGCGAGCGTGGCGTATCGTTTCGCGAGTTTAATACTCCCCTCCAAAGCAATCCTGGCCGCACGTAAGAACTGATACTTTTTCCCGTCTTCGGGAGATTCAAAACGAAGTTGACCCAGTTCAGCATCAATCTCAGCGATAATGCCTCTGAGTCCAAGGCGGAGCACCTTCTGATAATCCGCGTCAGGGCAATAGAGAGTAACGGTGCCATAAGACCTGGTGCAAAGCAGAGTTGAGACGTCTTCAAATATTGATCCCATTTCTTCTTTTATTGTTTGAAGCATCACGTCGCCTGGAGCGCGCCCCTTCCAGTAATAAGTGTCTTCAATGATTGTCTGTAGATCATTATCATCGAGGATGCCTTTGGTCTGCTCAGCCCTTAACCTGCGGTCTCCCGCCTCAATCTCAAGGCCCAATTTGGAACTGAAATCGAGCTGGAGACCCACTCCCCGGGGGTAGATCGTTTGGGAGCCAACGATGAGTTCATCATCAAAAATGGCAATAGGAATCTCCTCACAGATTTTCACAAAAAGCTTCGCCCGCCTGACATGGAGCGGCTGGCCTTCTGTTTCCCTCCAGGATAAAGTTGCCAGTCGGGAGCGCATCGGGCAAATTTGTACTTCGGTGTTAAAAAAGCGGTGGAGGAGCGCTTCTATCTTCGGTGTCTTTGGATTTATTCTATCAATCACTTTCTTGTAGTTGCTGTCTATTGCAAGCATGATGTTTTGCCTACGCGTTTATCGTTTGTTCCGTTCTGGCGATAATCTCATCCTGAAGGAGCGGGTCAAGCTCCACAAAATAGGCGCTGAATCCACCAACCCGGACAATGAGGTTCTTGTATTCTGCTGGTCTCTTTTTCGCCGCAAGGTAAACGTCTCGGTCTTCAATGTTCCACTGGACCTGATAACCTCTATATTCCTCAAAAAAGGCCTCGATGAGATCGACAAAACGATCTATTTCCGTTGCTGTCTTTAACATGCTCTTGGGCATTTTCTGATTAAGAACCGCGGATCGGTTAGTTGCGTAATCAAGCGCTTTCGCGACAGATCTCATTGTTACCGTCGGTCCCTGTGTGTCGCATCCGGCACAGGGTGAAATACCACCGTCAGCGAGGGGCGTCCCCGCTTTTCTGCCGCTGGGCAGAGCGCCCACAATACGACCCATGGAACTGTGGACAGCGCCACCGAGACGGGCGTCTCTCTTGGGATATCCGAGATGACCTTTATGTGACCGGCCGTAGGCGCTCACGTAGTCATTGAGCAGCCTGTATAATTTTTCCGGTTCGCCAGAATCATTACCATATTTTGGCACCGCGATGAGCATGGCTCGTATTTGTTCGGCATCTTTTCCTTCAAAATTATCGTCGCAGGCCTTCAACAGTTCGTCGATAGTAATCCTTTTTTCCTTATAAACAAGCTTTTCGACAGCCATCAATGAATCGGCCACATCCGCGTAGACTTTGTTATAGATATCTCCGGTGAACTGCGGATACCTTACCCCGCCTGCATTCATATCGAGTCCCTTCTTCAGGCAGTCCGCTATGAGGGCGGAAGCAAAGGGCTGGCTGTAGACCGTCATCTTGGTCAATTCGCCGATTTTGAAACCCTTTAGTACGATATCATATACATAGTCCCATTGTTTTTTAAAAGCTGTGATCCAGTCATCAATGGATTTGAATGTGCGCGGATCACCGGTTTGAACACCTAATAACTTACCGCTTCTTGGATCAAGGCCATTGTTCATCACCAGTTCCAGTATCTTGGGGCCATTCATAAAATGGTATGTGCCGTAAAGGCTCCCATAAGGGAATGGGTTCGCGCACCCTTCGATGACATAGTTCCGCGCATCTTCCAGAGTTGCGCCATCAGCCACCAGTGCAGGGATGATCTGCTCGTCATTGTGAAATGCCGGCTCTGATCCCACCTCTCTATTCGTCCAGGCCGCCTTCCGCATGATGCCCCTGTCCATGCCTTTATGCCACCTCAGATAGACGGGCATACCGACTTTCATGTGGCCTGCTACATGAAGTATCATCCGGGTAAGCTCATTACAGGCGTCGTTGCCTTCTCTATCGACTCCGCCGAGAACAATGCGCGTATTGAGATAACCGGCCCCGCTGATCTTGATACCGGCAGGAGTGATCGATTCGGTTGCGGCAATCTTTATCCAGAAAGACGCGAGAAGTTCTGCCGCTTCTTCGCGGGTCATGACACCTCTTTCCAGGTCAGCCCTGTAAAAACGATAGAGGTACTGGTCGATGCGTCCGATTGGGATTCCGCTGCCGTTACCTTCCTCAAAATAGAGGCCTAGCAATATGAACCTGACGCTCTGCAGTGCTTCCCGGAATGTCCTTGGCGGATTCTCCGGTACCTGTCCACATGTCCTGGCAATTTCTTCAAGTTCTTTCTTTCTTACCGGACTTTTTTCGGCCTCGGCCATCTGAGCGGCCAATTCCGCGTAACGTTTCGCCAGTCTGATTTCAGCTTCAACGCATATCCTCGCGGCCTTGAGGAAGTGGAATTTTGCCCCTTCTTCGACGGATGTAAATTGAATAGCGGCAAGTTCGTCATCAATCTCCGCCCTTATACCCGCGAGGCCTACCTTGAGTATTTTCGAAAAATCAGCGTCAGGTGAGGAGATGGAATTGCTCCCGTAAGACCGCGTACAGACTTCCACGGACACATCTTCATAAACCTGTCCCATGACATCCTTGATCTCTTTGAGCATTACCTCACCCGGTGCCCTGCCTTTCCAGTAATAACTGTCCTCAACGACCGTTTTGAGGTCTTTTTCATCAAGAAAGCCCTCCGTCTGTTCCGCGCGGAGCCGTCGGTCTCCTTCTTCAATCTCGAAGCCGACCTGCGGGCTGAAGTCAAGTTGGAGACCCACCCCCCGGAAATACGCTGTCTGCGCGCCTACTATCAATTCCTTATCGAATATGGCTACAGGTATTTCGTCACAAATCTTTTCAAAAAGACGGGCACGTCGTATATGAATAGGTTGTCCTTCCGTTTCCTTCCAGGAGAGTGTCGCAAGATGAGATCTTACCGGACATATTATGACAGGGCTATTATAGTAGCGGTCGAGTAAGGCCTTGATCCTCGCTGTCTTCACATTTATTGTGTCGATCTTCTGATCAATACTATCAGCGTTCGTTGTCATTATTTGCTTTTTCCCATCGTCAATTCTTAGTCGCCATATAGCCCTTTTGTCCTTTTGCGATATTCTGCCCTGTCAATTACTTATTCCTTTAATACTCAGTTCGTCTTTCAACTCTTAACCTTCCGATCATATATACAAAAGAAAGCGCTTACCGGTAATTTTCCCCGATAATATATAAAGAGTCGGTACCGACGCTTTATATATATAACAATATCAAACCTGCTTGTCAATACCTGTTTATGTTTAATAACTATGCCTTATCGTGCGCCTTGATGTAATGATACTGTCCGCCGGTAACGGTACTGAAGTGAAAGATAGGCCGGTCGACACGACGTATTCTCAACGGGCAGTGTTTCATACCTTTCGGAATAAAGACGAGACTGCTTCTGGTAATAATGTGCTGTTCATCTTCGAGCCATAATTCGATTTCTCCTCCCAGATCGTGAGGATCATCTGGATTGCTCCCGAAAAAGCCGAGAATTTCATCACAGTCATGGGTATGCCCGCTCCCTTCCGGCATTGGACTCGCTGGAGGTCTCAGGTACCAAGAGCAGTTCATTTGAAACGCACCCTCAACTATCTTGTTATCCATCCAGAGTATCCGTGTTGCCCACTGAGCGTAGCGTGCGTTATACTCAGCATCAAAATGGTCAGCTTTCAATTCGCTTACGATGTATTTACCGTACCTTGATTCTGCCATGTTATAAACCTCCTCTTGTTTTCAATTGGCGGCACTCAACTCCTATCAACTACTGTAACACCTTATTTAGTAGTTGAGTACAAAGACTTATCGGATTTGCCTTGCGAGGTAAGAACAAAATAATGTATCTTCTTTAAGACCGATGAATAGAGAATCGATTATCCTCGAAGATTTTGAGCTGGCGCGATTACTCACCATTACAAGGGACGCGATCAGAAAAGCCCGTCAGAAAGAATTAAACAAATTTGACGTCCACATCCGAAGGGCGTCGCTGCTCAGGGCAATCGACTCACTCGGAAGCAAGGCAACACCTGTTGCTATTGCCCAATGGCTTCTCAGGGAGCGGCACACTGTATCAGAGCTTCTAGGAAAAACTGAAGCAGAGGGCCTTGTAAGAAAGATAAGGGACCTTGACCGCAGGAACCGGGTGCGCGTGGTACTGACGGCAAAAGGCACAAAAATGCTCGAAAAATCAATTATGAGGACGAGCCTTCATCAGATCGTTTCGTGCCTCCCTGAGAAAGACAAGAAGCTACTAAGAAAGTCGCTTGAAAAGCTTCGTACTCAAGCAATGAAGGAAATCGGTTTTCCTGTTACAATCCCTCATTTGCCTGATAGTGATCCTGACTATCAATTATTTGGACTGATTGTTGAAGCAACTGACGCAATGCATAAGGCACGACAAAGGGAACTATATGAGCATGGCATTCATATGTCCTGGAGCGCCATCCTGTTGACAATCAAGGCCCTTGATGCCCGTGCCACACCTATTTCCATAGGGAAATGGCTCCTCAGGGAACGGCATACGGTCTCTGAACTACTTGATAAAATGGAGGCTGATGGCCTCGTTGAAAAGATTAGGGATCTTGACCGCAAGAACAGAGTAAGGGTAATACTCACAACGAAAGGCCTTAAGAATTACGAGAAATCACGAGCAGGGACTGTTTTCCCCAGAGTGGTGTCGTCGCTTACAAAAGAAGAGAAGGGGCATCTAAAAATGTGCCTTCGCCTGTTACGGAACGAAGCACTTAAATATCTCGGACGGTTTCATCCCGCCAAACTCTCCGACCCAGAATAGTACAAACCGGCGGCAAACTCAAATTGATTTGCCGCCGGTTATTTTTTTATCCTGCCTATTCTATTTTTGTTCTACTTTTCTATCCACGCATCTTCAGGTGTCCACCATGCTGTGTTTGGGGTTCCAAGGAATCCGTGATTGTGGACTTTTTTCCCTCCTGCCCCGAATTCAGGACGGCTGCAAAACACTGTTCTCATGCAGTATTTATCAATCGACAACTTCATTGCTGTCTGCGTCCATTTCTGTTTTGTTTTGAAGTCGGGCGCCGAAATGGCGTTTTTGACGGCTTTTACGTAGTCTTCGGGAACCATCATCTGAGTATAATACCTGCCACCGCCGATATAACGTGATGCTAGAGTTCCTGCCACATCGGGATTACCCGTAACACCTCCCTGGAGCATTCCCTCCCAGGTGCCTCCACCGAGCGCGATAGGCATCCATGCCGGTGAAGTTATCGGAACCAGTTCAGCATCGACACCGACAGCCTTGAAATAACCCTGCACCGCGGTATAGATCTGATCATCCTGGGGGCTGGTTATATAAGTAATCTTCGTCCTGAATCCGTTAGGATATCCTGCTTCTTTCAGGAGTTGCTTTGCCCTGGCGGGATTATAAGGATAACCTGTTACAGCCGGATTGTAGGACCAGTGCCCCTTGTATATCCACTGGTTCACCCCTTCAGCTTCACCGACATAAATTGCTTTTGCTATCGCATCCGTGTCGACGGCATGCTGGAGAGCCTGTCTCACTTTTAATTGCGAGAGAGGAGAGT